>JANMLQ010000155.1:0-9426 GCA_031372635.1 Akkermansiaceae bacterium
AGTTTCAAAGGCAAGAGCCGGGTTTTGGCCGGTCATTTAAGCTCGGCGCGTCACCGTTGCAGGGCGGCGAGCAGTTTCCCGGCGTCGGGGAAGCGGTCTTTGGGATTGCGGACGAGGGCTTTGTCGATGACGGCGGCGAGGGTTTTCTCTAATCCGGGCATGCGGTCGCGGATGGGGATGGGGTTTTCGTTGAGAATGATGTCGATGGGGTCGCGCTTGGGATCGAAGCGGTAGGGGAATTTTCCGGTGAGGAGTTGGTAGAGGGAGGCGGCGAAGCTCCAGACGTCGGAGACGGGTTTGACGTATTTGAAGTTGGTGATTTGTTCCGGTGGCATGAAGATGGGTGTGCCGGCGTATTGGCCTGTGATGCTCATGCCGCTGAGGCCAGCTTTCTGAAAATTCTTGGCGAGGCCGAAGTCGGAAATTTTGGCGACGTTGCGATGGATGAGGATGTTGTGTGGTTTGATGTCGCGGTGGACGAAGCCTTCCTTGTGGGCGGCGGATAGGCCTTCGAGAGCCTGGATGGCCCATGGCATGAGCACGTCGGGCGGGATGGTGCCGCCTTGCACCTTGGCGACATCGGCCAGCGAGCCGCCGTCGCAATATTCCATGACGAAGAAGAAGGTGCCTTGGTCCGAACCGCTATCGAGGAAGCGGACGATGTTGGGATGCTTTAGCCCAGCGATGACCTGCATTTCGCGTTTGAAGTGCTCTATGGCGCGGGCGTCGGCTTTTTCGCGTCCGCCGCACTTTTTCCCGTTGATGTGGGTGCCGTTCATGCTGCCGAGGTCGCGCAGGGATGCCATGGGCGGGCGGTATAGGCGGTGAAGTCGCCTTTGGTTGGATCGAAATGCCGAGCGGCGTTGGCAAGAGCTTCTTGGGCGGCCAGATCGATTTCGGCGTGCGGGAGGCCGGGGATGTTGGAGAACTCGCGTGCGATTTTGGCAGCGAGGGGAAGAAGTTCATTCCCCCGTTCTTCCATGACGGTGAAAAGCTATCAGTCTATAAGCCTGCTAGGCAAGCGTCGGGGGGCGGAGGATTTGATGAAATATTTGTTAGCAAACCATCGCGTTTGATACCCGAAGTCAGCGAAATGGTTCTATTCCATGTATTGCAACTTCCTGATTATGGATGGACATCGGTTATGCGGGTGGAAACAGCCGCCGCTCTCAAAACGTCTTCCGCAGATGTGAGGGCAGGATGTTGAGTTGCTCGCGATATTTCGCAACAGTCCGTCGCGCGACGGTGATGCCTTGTGCTGCGAGTGCCTTCATCAACGATTCGTCGGAGAGTGGTTTGGCGGCGTTTTCCGCAGCGACGAGCTGCTGAATGGCCTCGCGCACGCCGGCGTTTGAGACTTCCTCGCCGTCCTGCGTCTGATAGCCGGTGGCAAAGAAGGCGCGCATTTCCATCAGTCCTTGCGGTGTGAGAATGTATTTGCCCGCGACAGCTCGCGAGACGGTGGTGGCGTGCATGCCAAGCACGTCGGCGATTTCGTTCATCGTCAGCGGCTTCAAGTGGCGCGGGCCTTTTCTGAAGAACTCCTGCTGTCTCTCGATGAGTTGATGGGCGATGGCGAGGATGGTTTCCTGGCGCAGCGAGATCGAGCGGATCAGGCTGCGACCGTCGCGGATTTGATCACGGAGGAACTGGCGGGCTTTCGCATCGACGCCGGTTTTGCCGATCATGTCCTTGTAGAAATCGTTGATGCGGAGATTGGGCAGATGCTCGCCGGTGAGACTGGCTTCTAACAAACCGTCGTCGTTTCGTGAGATGATGACATCGGGAAGGATGTAAGGGTTTCCGGTGGGGTCGAAATCGCCGCCGGGATTCGGGGAGAGCCGTCCGATGCGTGAGGCCGCCTCGGTGATGCGCTCGATGCTGGTGCCGAGTGATTTCGCGATTTGCGGATGGCGTTTGCGGGCGAGGTCTTCCAAGTAGTCCCGCACGATCCGGTATTCGATGGTGTCCGTGCCGCTCTGGCGTTCGAGCTGCAAGAGCAGCGATTCCGCGATGCCGGATGCGCCCACACCAGCGGGATCGAAGGACTGGATCAGTTTCAGCGCCGCGTTTAGGTGGGCGGGCTTGATGCCCATGCGGATGCCGAGATCCTTGGCCGGTAGATCGAGGAAACCACGGCTATCGAGATTGCCGAGAAGCGCCTGGGCAGCCTCGCGGATTTCGGGTTCCACCATGGAGAGATCGAGCTGTTGCTGCAGGTGTTGCTGCAGGGTCATCGGCGCGACGATCGAGTCATAGATCCGTTGGCGTCGCTCCTCGTCCTCGTGGGTCCATGGTGAGGATTTTCCTTCCATGATCGTGCGGTCGCGCCAGTCGTCATCGGTATCGTTCAGGTAATCGAGCGAATCTGCCTCATCGGGATCCGGCCCGTCCTCGTCGAGTGAGACAGACTCGGTGATGTCCTCAAGAACGGGATTCGCCTCCAGCGCCTGAGTGATGATCTGCGAGAGTTCCATCGTCCCGGCCTGGAGGATCTCCAGGCTCTTGCGCATCTGCGGCGCAAGCGTCTGCTGCTGGGAAAGCGACTGGTTGAGATAAACGTCCGGCATGGTTGGCAAATTTGCTGCCGCCGCCAGACTAGGGCGAATGACTCCCGTGAGAAGCAAAATGCGTGCCAGTATGATGCTCGTTTTTCGCACCAGCCCAGCCATGCGCTACGCCGCTTTGTGAAAGGTCCAGCGGCTTGCGACTGACGGAAATTTCGCGATTGCCGCGTTGAAATCCGCAGGGCGCATCCTAGGCTATCTATCAGAAAGAAGCCACACACCATGGGACTTGAAAAAATGACCCGCAAACTACAGGAGGCGTTGCAATCCGCACAAGGCATCGCCTCGAAATCCGCGCATTCCGAACTCAAGAGCGCTCACGTCCTGCTGGCGCTTTTGCAACAGGAAGGCGGCATCACGGCACCCATTCTCCAGAAGGCCGGAGTGGATGTTTCCCGACTCAAGGCCGCCGCCGTCATCGCGCTTTCACGCGAACCCAGTGTGCAGGGAGCCACCACCCAGCCGCAGATCAGTGTCGGTCTGCGCGCCACTCTCGACTCTGCCGATCAGGCGCGCGAATCACTCGGAGACGACTACCTCAGCGTCGAACATTTCATCCTCGGCTCACTCATGGGCGACTCGCCCTCCGGCAAGTTGCTCAAGGAAGCCGGCCTCGATGAAAAGAAAGCCCGCGAGGCGATCAAGAGCGTGCGCGGCTCGCAAAAAGTCATCGATGAGAACCCCGAGGGGAAATACCAGACACTAGAAAAATACGGCACCGATCTCACCGCCCGCGCGCGTGAAGGAAAGATCGACCCAGTCATCGGCCGCGATCATGAGATCCGCCGTGTGTTGCAAGTGCTTTCACGCCGCACCAAGAACAATCCGGTTCTGATAGGCGAGCCAGGCGTCGGCAAGACCGCCATCGTCGAAGGTCTCGCGCGGCGCATCGTTTCCGGTGACGTGCCGGACTCGATGAAGAACAAGCGCGTCATCACCATGGACCTCGGCGGCATGATCGCCGGTGCAAAATATCGCGGCGAATTCGAGGATCGTCTCAAGGCCTTTCTCAAGGAAGTCACCGATGCCGAAGGGCAGATCATCCTTTTCATTGATGAGCTTCACACCATCGTCGGTGCCGGTGCCAGCGAGGGTGCGGTGGATGCCTCGAATCTTCTCAAACCCCAGCTTGCCCGTGGTGAACTGCACGCCATCGGCGCGACCACGCTTGATGAATACCGCAAGCACATCGAGAAGGACGCCGCGCTTGAGCGCCGCTTCCAGCCGGTGATGGTCGGCGAGCCATCCGTCGAGGACACCGTCGCCATCCTGCGCGGATTGAAAGAACGATACGAGGTTCACCACGGCGTGCGCATTCAGGATGGAGCAATCGTCGCCGCCGCTGCTCTATCAGACCGCTATATTTCCGACCGCTTCCTGCCGGACAAGGCAGTCGATCTGATCGATGAGGCGGCCTCGCGCCTCAAGATCGAACTCGACTCGATGCCCACCGAGATTGATGTGCTGGAGCGCCAGATCATGCAGCTTGAGATGGAGAAGAAGGCGCTCGAAAAGGAAACCGACAAAGCCTCCGCCGCGCGACTTGAGAAGGTGAAGGAAGAGCAGGCAAACTTGCGCGAGCAGTCATTCGGCCTGATGGCGCAGTGGCGGAATGAAAAGGCGATCATCGATCAAGTGCGCGCCGCCCAGGAGAAGATCGAGACCTTGAAAGGCGAGACCGAACGCGCCCAACGCATCGGCGATCTGACACGCGCTTCGCAGATCACTTACGGCGATTTGCCGGAGGCGAACAAGGCGCTGGACGCCGCCAAGGACCAGCTTTCTGTGCTTCAGAAAAACGGAGCCATGCTCAAGGAGGAAGTCACCGAGGAGGACATCGCTCGCGTCGTTTCCTCATGGACCGGCATCCCCGTGAATCGTTTGCAGGAAGGTGAGAAACAGAAGCTCGTTCACATGGAGGAGCGTCTCGGCGCGCGCGTCGTCGGTCAGAAAAAGGCGATCAAGGCGGTGGCTAATGCTGTTAGAAGAGCCCGCGCCGGCTTGCAGGATGAGAACCGCCCGATCGGCTCGTTTCTCTTCCTCGGCCCCACCGGAGTCGGTAAAACGGAACTCTCCAAAGCACTCGCCGAGTTTCTCTTCGATGACGAGGGTGCCATGATCCGCATCGACATGTCCGAATACATGGAGAAACACAGCGTCGCCCGTCTGATCGGAGCACCACCCGGATACGTCGGCTACGAAGAGGGCGGCCAGCTTTCCGAAGCGGTACGCCGCAAGCCGTATTGCGTCGTGCTCTTCGATGAGATTGAAAAAGCGCACCACGATGTCTTCAATGTTCTCTTGCAAGTGCTCGATGATGGTCGCATCACCGACGGCCAGGGCCGCACGGTGGATTTCAGGAACACGGTCATTATTCTAACATCCAACATCGGATCGCAGATCATCCTGCATGAGGACAACGCCGAACAACGCGAGGCCAAAGTCACCGAAGCCCTGCGCGGCCACTTCCGCCCCGAGTTCCTCAACCGCATCGACGAAATCATCATCTTCGACCGCCTCCAGCGTGAGGAGATCACCACCATCGTCGATCTCCAGCTCGACCGCGTCCGTAAGCGCCTCGCTAAACAAGGCCTCGCACTCGCTCTAACGGAAAACGCCAAGGAGTTCCTCGGAAACCAGGGCTATGATCCGGTGTATGGAGCACGCCCGCTCAAACGCGCCATCCAGCAACACTTGCTGGACGCCCTCAGCCTCGATGTTTTAGACGGCAAGTTTACCGATGGCGATGTGATCCAAGCCGATGCCAAGCACGGACAGATCGTCTTTCATAAGGGGTGACGTCACTCATGCCGTCATAGTGATTTACCTGCTGCAAAACCGGATTGGTGTTCAACCCGAACTACGAATTAGCAGGGGTATTGGTTGGGTTTTTGACCACAGTCGGAGCGCAGCGGAGATGGATGAACTGGTGATCTGAATTCTTGAGTCAAATTACACGGATTTTACGGATTTCAGAATGCACCAAACAGATTTGGAAAGCCTTCCCTCAACCTCTTCATAATCCGTGTAATCCGTGGTTCAATTTCTGTTTTGGGTTCAATGCCTGTGAGCATTCGCAGTCGCTGTAAATTGTCGTGTGGTGAGGCCAAAGATATGAAGAAAAAGATCCGCATGAGCCGCTAATCTTCATAGGCATTGGCTCAGGATCAAGCCTGCTACCGGGTAGGTGTCTCCTCCGCGTTCAGCCCTTGATTTCGAGCAGCATCTGCGGATTGTTAGGAAACTTTTTCTGGAAGAAGAGCAGGCGTTCCATGGCCTCTACGGGGCGGTGGCCGGAGAGGCCACGGCGGATGAGGTGGATCTTGTGGAGCATGTGGTCCGGGATGAGCAGCTCCTCGCGGCGGGTGCCGGATTTGAAGATGTCCACGGCGGGGTAGATGTAGTTTTCCGCGATCTTGCGATCGAGCACGAGCTCCATGTTGCCGGTGCCCTTGAACTCCATGTAGATCGCCTCGTCGGCGCGGGAGTTGGTCTGGATGAGGGCGGTGGCGAGGATGGTGAGTGAGCCTCCGCCACGGGTGTTGCGGGCGGCGGCGAAGAGGCGGCGCGGGACTTCGAGCGCGCCGATGGTGATGCCGCCGGAGCCGGTGCCACGGCCGCGGGTGTTGCTCATGGTGTTGTTGTAGGCGCGGGCGAGGCGGGTGATGGAGTCCATCAGCAGGAACACGTCCTTGCCAGCCTCGACGAGGCGTTTGGCACGCTCAATGGCGAGCTCGGCGATGCGGCAGTGGTTGCGCGGCTGTTCGTCATTGGAGCTGGCGTAGATCTCCGCGCCGGGAAGTGCGCGGCGGAACTCGGTGACTTCCTCGGGGCGCTCGTCCACTAACAGAACCATCAGATGGATGGCTTCGTCGTATTTCTCGCGGATGGCCTCCGCCATGTGGAGTAGCAGCGTCGTTTTCCCGGAGCGGGGAGGGGAAACGATGAGTCCACGCTGGCCACGCCCGACGGGTGCCATGATGTCCACGACGCGTGTGGTGAAGCGTTCTGGCGTAGTCTCGAAGCTGATGCGCTTGGACGGGTTGATCGCCTTGAGTTCGTCGAAGTGGGGGAGCTTGGAAGCATCCTCGGGCGTCATGTCGTTGACTGAAGTGATCTCGACGAGCTGCGGGCCGCGCTGGCCTTCCTGATAGAAACCGTGGATCCACTGGCCGACGCGCAGGTTGTATTTCCGGATCGACTCGGGAGTGACGAAGACGTCATCGCGTGCCTGCTCGAAATTCTTGCCGGGGATGCGGAGGAAGCCAAAGCCCTTGGGTGCGAGTTCGAGCATGCCATCGGCCTTGATCTTCGGGCCGGTGGGCTGTTGGGATGGATGATAATCGCCACCATCATTGCGCTGCTGTTGATGCTGCTGCTGGGGAGGGCGTTGGCCGCCTTGGCCTTGGGGCTGGCGTTGATCCTGATTGCGGCGCTTGCGCTTCTCACGGCGGCGTTTGCTGCGGCTTTCGCGGTTCTGGCCCTGGCCTTCGCGGTTCTGATTTTGTCCGTCGCGATTTTGGAAATTCCGTTGCTGTCTTTCCTGCGGCGGTCGGGTTTCGTTAGAAGAATCTTGCGATGCTGGGGTGGGTGCCTCGGCTTGTGGGCGCGGGGCATCGGCAGTGTGATCGCGGGCTACACGCGGACCGCCGCCGGGCACTCGGCCGAAGCGCTTCGGCTCTTCGGTAGGTGCGGACTCGTGCTGGGCAGCAGCGGGGGGCGCATCCACGGTTTTCTTCGCACGGGCGACCTTCTTTTTCGGAGCGGTCTCGATGATGGTTTGAATGACCTGGGGCTCGGAAACAGGGCTTGCGGTTTTCGCGGCTTTTTTCGCGGCTGTTTTTCTAACCGTGGTTTTTTTCGCGGCGGTTTTCTTCGCTGCTCGTTTGCGCGCGGGTGGGGCGCTTTCGTCAGGTGCGCGGGTTTCCTCGTTGGTGTTGTTGCTCATCCGGAAGTCAGTTAAAAAGGGTGGGTGGGTGGAGCGCGTGGCGGCTCATGAATCAGAGTTGATCGAGGATTTCATCGGCGACTTCAAAGTTGGTGAAGACGTTCACCGTGTCCTGATAGTCGTCGAGTTGGTCGTGAAGTTTGAGGATTTGCCGGGCAATCACTGGATCAGTGACGACGCTCGGGTTTTGTGAAATGGAGACGTGTTTTTCCGAAGCGAACTGTAGCCCAGCTGTGCGCAGGGTGTTGGCGACGGTGCCGAGTTCGTTGGGCGCAGTGAGGATGGTGTGTTCGTCGTCATCGCTCTGCACGTCATCGGCACCGGCTTCGATAGCGAGATCGATGAGCTTGTCCGCGCAGATGGCGGAAGCGGGGATGCGGATTTCACCCTTGCGATCGAACTGATAGGAAACGCTGCCTTGGGTGGCGACGCTGCCGCCGTTCTTCGAGAAAATCGAGCGCATGTCGGCAGCGGAGCGGTTGAGGTTGTCGGTAGCCATTTCGATGATGAAGGCGATGCCTGCGGGGCCGTAGCCTTCGTAGGCGACTTCCTGAATCGCGTCGCCGCCGAGTTCGCCGGTGCCTTTTTTGATGGCGCGGTCGATGTTGTCCTTGGGCATGGAGACGGACTTGGCATTGTCGATGGCGGTGCGGAGACGGGCATTTCCGGAGGGATCTCCGCCACCAGCGCGGGCGGCGAGTGCGATTTCATGGGCGCACTTGCTGAAGACCCTGCCCTTGATGGCATCGACTCTGGCCTTGATGTGTTTGACCTTGGACCACTTGTTGTGACCGGCCATGGGGAATGGGTGAAATGGGGTTCGGGTGAGGATTGCGGGGCGGCCTCGGGAGCGGAAAATCACTCACGCGAGCGCGGGGACGGGGTGGGAAAATGCGGTCCTGCGGGTGAACCGGTTCGGGGTGCCATGAAGGCATGCAAATCCCGGTGGGGCAGGGTGACGTCAAACTGAGCGGTGTTTTCAGAAATCCAACGGGAAACACCGCTCCGTCGTTCCAACGCGAAAAGATTGGAATAGCCCGCTGCCCATGGCAACCCCAAATTTCAGGGCGGTGTGGTCGCGTGTTGTCTTACTAAATGAGGACACCATGGCATCAGCCATAGGCATGGGTGAAACAGGCACGAAGACAGCGAGAAATGGGACTGCTGTATTAGCTGCGGGGGTCGCCCGATTTTGGAAAATCCACGGAAATGAATTTTGGCTGAGGAAGTTCTTGATTCGGCTGAGGGATTCGCCAAGGGTCCGCGCGGTTGCGGGGCGTAGCTCAGCCTGGTAGAGCGCCTGCTTTGGGAGCAGGAAGTCGTCAGTTCGAATCTGGCCGCCCCGACCATCCTTAATCCATTAAAATGGGTTCCTCTTCGTTTGAAGACCTGTCAGAAAATGACAGTTGTCGAAGCCAGTCATCCAGTCGGCGGAAAGTGGCTTCTGGTCTTGTTTGTCGAATCGCTCGTTGCGGGTGCGTGACAATCGGACAGTAAGATGCACATGATCCGCAACACCGCCGACACGATAGCATTCGCAATCTACGTCTCTGGCCACCGTGGCGAGGTAGGCATGAAGCGAAGGACGAACGATGGGGTCAAGGACAGGTGCCCGGTCTTTGGTGCTGAAAACCAGGTGGGTGAGGAGGTATGAAAGTGATTGCGGCATGGCGGTGATGATGGGCCGGGCCTTCAGCCCTTGATGACTCGATGGAATGGCGGACTACCAATGCTTCAGAATGCAGCTATGCCACCGCCATTCAGATCTTGAAATCGGCAGGCACCCCGCAAGGTTCTGGATGATGCCGTTGAAGGCCATGGAGGCTGAGGGAGTCGGAGCCGCGTCCTGCCGGGCGCGAAAGGTCGGGGTTCAAACCCACCAATCCGCGACAGAATTTGATCCGATTCCAC
>JANMLQ010000192.1:0-9386 GCA_031372635.1 Akkermansiaceae bacterium
CCGCATACATGCTTGCGCGGGATGTCCGAGCTTCGGGGGAAACGCCCCCGTCGCCCTCAAAGCGGCGATGCTCGCCGCAGTCCAAAGTTTCTTACATATCGGGCTTTGGGAATCGCGAATCTGAAAAACTTTCCAGCGCCGGAGGACACGCTCTTGACCCCGGCCAAGGGCGCTCATAGGAACAAGCCATGACTCCACTTTACGAAGGCAAATCCAAGCGACTTTGGGCGACTGAAAATCCGGACACGCTCCGCATGGAGTTCAAGAACGACGCCACCGCCTTCAATGGCGAGAAGAAGGTGAGCTTTGAAAACAAGGGACGCTTCAACAACGCCATCAGCTCCCTCATCTATGGGATGCTGGAAAAACAAGGCGTGCCCACCCATTTCGTGCGCGAGATCGACGACACGAACGTGGAGGTCAGAAAGGTGGACATCGTCATGATCGAAGTGATCGTGCGCAACATCGCCGCCGGCAGCTTCTGCAAGCGCACCGGAATGCCGGAAGGTCATGTTTTCAGCCAGCCGGTCATTGAGTTTTCTTACAAGGACGACGCGCTCGGTGATCCGCTCATCAACGACGACTACATCCGTGAAATGAAGCTCGCCACTCCTGAGGATCTCGTTTTCCTGCGCAAGTCCGCGCTCAAGGTGAACGATCTGCTCTGCGAATTCTTCGCCAAGTGCGGCCTCAAACTCGTGGACTTCAAACTCGAATACGGTCGTCTCGCCTCAGATCCCAGCGTCATCGTGCTCGCCGATGAGATCAGCCCGGACGGCTGCCGTCTGTGGGATTCAAAGACCAACGAGAAGATGGACAAGGACCGCTTCCGCCGCGATCTCGGCAACGTCATGGAAGCCTACGAGGAAGTCCTCGGCCGCGTGAAACAGAACCTGGCCTGAGTGCCAACTCCAAGGTTCGCGTGTGCGAGCTGGTATCGGAAAACAGCCTCAGATCCCCAGCTTCAGCTCGTCCTTGCCGCGGTTGTTTTCTTCTGCGATGCGCTCATTGGCGGTGGCGAGGTAGTGTTCGTCCAGCTCGATGCCGGTGAATTGTGCGATGCCTTGGCGGTGGGCGGCGATGGCGGAGGTGCCGATGCCGAGGAAGGGATCTAACAATCGCGTTTCCGCTCCCTTACCGTGGAGTCGCACGCATTGCTCGACGAGTGCGACGGGAAAGGTGGCGGGATGCGGGCGGTCCTTGTCGCGGGAGGTGATGGTTTCGTAGGGGATGAACCAGGTGTTGCCACGGCAGCGCAGATCTGCACCGCCGGTGTGGCCCCAGCGTGCGATGTTGCATTTATAAACGTAGGGCACACCGGCAGCGCGGCGGTCGAGTTCGATGGCTCCGCCTTTGGTGAGGTGGAATACATATTCGTGGCAGTCGTTGACGAAGCGCTTTGAGTTGATCGGTTTGAAATGACCGGCGCTGACTTGTTCGCCCTTCACGGTCTCGATGGTGATGGACTTGATCCAGTGGAAGGTGTTCTGGAGGACGAAGAGTGGATCATCGCCATCTGTTAGAGCGAGGATGAGCTGGTGCGGCATCAACGGATTCGCGGGAGCCGCGCCGACGTTGAGGAAGAACGATGCTTCGTCTGTCATCACGCGTTTCACCTCTGCGGCCCAGGAGCGGCACCATGCGAGGAACTCTTCGCGCGGCGCGGTGTCTTTGAAGCTCTTGTAGGAAATGCCGAGGTTGTATGGCGGCGAGGTGACAACCAGATCCACACTCTGCGCAGCGAGCGTGGGAAGTACTTTGAGGCAATCGCCGTGGAGAAGTTTCATGGGGAAGATCGCATTCTTACGAATGCGCCTACGTTGGATTAGGCGTGGTGCAGCAGGATGGAGTTCGCGCCGAAGTGATCGGAGAGGATGTCTGAAACGATGACGATCGGGGTGCCGGTGCGGACGAGGTTTTCTGAGAGTAGCTGCTGGGTGACGCGCTGGATGGTCTCTTCAATGTTGGATGAGAACGAGAGTTTGATGGCGCGCACGCCGCGGGTGAGGGCGAGCTTGCGGCAGACGGTTTCCTTGGGAGTGACGGCGTAGAAACCTGCGGTGCGCGGGCGCAGCATCGCCACTTGATTGGCTAACACGCCACGTCTTGTTAGAACGACGAGGCGGGCGTCCGGCAGCGAATCCGCAAGGGTGACGGCGGCGCGGGCAACCTTCTGGCGCTCGTCGCGCAGCAGCATGGCATGGCCGAATCCCTGGCCGCCGGAGCGCTCCATGCGGGTGGAAATGCGGACGAGTGCATCGACGCAGCGTTCCGGGTAGCGACCCACGGATGTTTCGCCGGAGAGCATGAGTGCGTCCGCTTCTTCGTAGGAGGCGTTCATCACATCTGTCACCTCCGCGCGGGTGGGCGTGGGGTTGGTAATCATGGATTCCAGAAGCTGGGTGGCGACGATGACGCGGGTGCCGAGTTCGTGGCAGCGTTTGACGATGCGGCGCTGGAGTAGTGGCAGTTCTTCAAACTCGACTTCGGTGCCGAGATCGCCGCGCGCGATCATGATGACATCGGCCTCGCTGATGATGGAGTCGATGTTGCGGATGGCTTCTTGGTCCTCGATCTTGGCGATGATCTGTGCATCGCCTTCGAGCGCCTTCATCGCATCCCGCAGTTCGCGGACGTGGGCGGCGTCTCTAACGAATGAGCCTGCGATGTAATCCGCTTCGCACTCGACGGCGAGGGCGAGATCCTTGTGATCCTTTTCCGTTAGAGCCGGTAGGTTGAGTCGCACGCCGGGCAAATTGATGTGGCGGCGGGATCCCATCGAGCCGGGCGTGCGCACGTTGCAGAGGATGCGGTCCGCCTCGACGGTGTCGATGTGCATGAGCAGCGCGCCGTTGTCAACGACGAGCGTGTTTCCCACGGAGACATCGCCCATCAGGCCGTCATAGTTCACAGTGGTGGATTTCTCGACGCTGGGCTCGGTGCCGAGTTTGCGGAACTCGACGATGTCGCCCTCGGCAAGCGTGATGGGCTGTGGCAGATCGCCAGTGCGGATGGAGGGGCCGGTGAGGTCGAAGAGCACGGCGATATGCGAGTCCCGCTGAACTGCTTGGCGGCGGACTTTTTTCACGAGGTCTGCGGCCCACTCGTGTTTGGCGTGGCTCATGTTGAGGCGGAACACATTGGTGCCGGCGTCCATGAGTTTGCCGATCATTTCCTCGGACTCCGTGGCAGGGCCGAGCGTGCAGATGAGTTTGGTTTTGCGGGACATGGAGAGTGGATGCTTGAAACGCGGCGGAGGATTGTTGGCCGGAAGTGGCAAGGCAAGCCGCGATCCTTTCATTCAATACCTTGTCATTTGCAAAAGATGAAAGGCACCGCGAATCAGGCGAATCTTGCGAATCCAGAAAACAAAGATGAGAAAAGAGCGCTGGCACGGCTCTTTAAACATTCGCCAGATTCGTTCGATTCGCGGTGCCTTACTTCTTCTGAAGCGAATCGGATGCGGCTTGTAAATCCACGCCGCCGCGTCCATGAAGTCGCTTGTTGAAATCCTTGCTGCTATACTTCGTCGCGTTGTTCTTTCCGGTGCTGGCCTGTCCTTTTGCGCTGGCGGCGACGATGACGTTTCTTGCCGAGGATGATACTTCGTTGTTCGAGGGGAAGCCCAATTCCGATCTTGGCGGCACCACGCTGCTTGCGGGTTCCAACCAGCAGTTTGCGAGAGGGCGGGCGCTGATTCGTTTCAAGCTCGACGCTCTTCCCGCCGGAGCCTTGGTCACGGGCGTGGAGGTGCTGCTCAACGTCACGCGCAGGCCGGATCCGATGCAGCATGGCGGTCCGGCGGATTCAGATTTCAGCCTCTATCGGATGTTTGTGAGCTGGGGCGAGGGCACGGGCAGTCAGGAGACGGGTTCCGTCGCGATCCCGGAGGCAGCCACTTGGAACTCGCGCCATCATGGCAGTATTTCCTGGGCCACACCGGGCGGCCAGATTGGCACGGATTTCGCGAACAATCCGAGCGCCACCACCACCGTCAGTGACTTGGGGCCATACTCGTGGGGTTCCTCCGCCGAGTTGGTGGACGATGTGAAATCTTGGCTTGCCGATCCATCGACGAATTACGGCTTCATGCTCATCAGCCAAGGCGAGTCCCAACTCGGCACGGGCCGCAGGTTTTCATCCACCGAGCAATCCGGCGGGCTGATCTCTCCGCCGCAGCTTGTGGTGACCTACAGCCTCGTGCCGGAGCCGGGTGTCATCGGTCTGTTAGTTCTACCCGCATGTTTCGCGCTGCGGCGGAGGCGCTGAAATTATTCGAGCAGCAGTGCCGCCGGATTGTTGAGGATGAACTTCACCACTTTGGTTTTTTTGAAACCATCGCCGTTCGTGGCCTCCAGCGTCACCAGTGTGTTCGCTTTGGTGATCTTCGTCACCGTGACTTGGTAGGGGTTGTTTCCGCTGACAGTGGCTTTGGCGCCGGCATTGGCCTTGGCGGTGAAACTCTTGATGCCGCTGTTAGTGATTACCTTGGCCGTCACGCCGCCGCTTTTACCGGAGATTTTCACGGTTTTCGGAACCTTGATCGTGGGAGCTTTGCGGACGTGTGCCTCCGCGACACCTTCTGCCAAGACCGAGCCACTGGCGTTGATTTGATAGACCGCTGCGAATTTTTCCAGCTTCAGATCGAAGCGGCCGTTGAATGACGCGTCGTCGATAAAACCGGGGACGTTCGTAATCGCCATGTCCAAGGTGCCATCAGGCTTGTAGCCGACGGCGAGGTCGCCGAGCGAGGTGCCAGCGATCTTGAAGCTGCCGGAGCCATCGGCCTTGCGCTTCATGGTGAAGGGGATGGCTGGCGGATCACCGGCTCCGAAAACCGGCCCGTCCAGATCTAGGCTGCCGGTGACATTGGTTTTCGTGATCGTGAACTGCATATTCAGCGCACCAGTGGTCTTGAAGGTGGTGTTATTCCATGTGCCGGTGTAGGTGGAGGCAATGGCATGAGGGGCCGCGATGCAGAGAGCGGCGGCAATCAGGGAGCGGATTTTCGTTTTCATGGTTCTGCATGTTTCACGCGTTGCGGCGATGAGTCAAAATGAAAAACCCGCCGCCCTGACCTCGCGGCGCTGGAAAAAATATCCTGTCATGCCATCGGTTTGTCGCTAGAAAGGCTGCCGGAAGTCCGTTTTCAAAACCATGCCACGCGTCACCATCATCGCCCCGGAGAAAACCCCGCAGCCTTATCGTTTCCAGCTTGATCGCGAGACGGTCGCCCTCGGCCGAGGCAGCGACAATGACATCGCCATTGACTGCGGCTCGATCTCGGTGAAACACGCGGAAATGGCCCGCATAGAGGGCGGCTACGAGCTGCGCGATCTTGGCTCGACCAATGGCATTAAGCTACGTGGCGAGCGCATGAACGTGATCCCGCTGCACAGCGGCATGACGGTGAAGCTCGGCGATGTGGAGTTTGATTTCGTGCTGTCTCAGGAGGAGCAGGATGCGCTCGCGCGTGAGCAAAAACGCGTCCCTCTGCTTGAGGCGAAGGTTTCCGCGCCTGCGGCCGCCGTGCCGCAACGCCCTGTGGTGATGGCCCCGCAGGAATCGGGCGGCGGTCTGGGCATGATCATCCTCTTCCTCATCCTCGCGGCGGCGGCATTTTTCGCAGGCTTGGCAGTGCGTTTCCAAGGTGACACCGGCGATTCTCTGATCGATGCGATTAAGGCGAAACGCCAGGTGGTCGTCCCCGCGCCAGCGAAGTAAAATCCGAGTGGCTGGTGAACTTTTAAGAAGAAGAATTCAGCCGCAGATGGACTCAGATGAGCACAGATGGAACAGAAGAAAATTGAACCATCGTGGCGATAACGGGGCGTGCGTGGTTCATAAAGCAGAGCATGAGATTTTCTTCTAAATTCACGTCCATCTGAGTCCGTTTGCGATTCATTTCATCCAAAATACGCCGCCATAGTCCCAAGAGTAGCGCCCCGCTGGGGTGTTTGGGGTTGAGTTGCGGCGTGTGGTGGCTAATGTCCGCGCTTCGTTCCGCAATGATGAAATTCCCACTACGTAAAGTCACGGTGCTCGCCGCCACCCTGCTCGCAAGCTCCATCGCCGCCCGTGCGCAGGAAAGCATCATGGTCATGGAGGCCTACTCCGGCAAAGTGCTGGTGGCCTCGAATGCCAGTGCCAAGCGCCCCGTCGCCAGCATCACCAAAATCGCCACCGGTGCTGTGGCCGTCGATTGGGCCAACGCCACCGGCGCGGACATCGCCACCTTGCGCATCAGTGTGCCGGAAACGATCACCCTCGTCGGCGGTCCCAATCCGATGAACCTCCAGCCCGGTGACCGCATCACGATGCGCGATGCGCTCTATTCCGCGCTGCTCGGCTCTGACAATCTCGCCGCTCTCACCATCGCCGATCATGTCGGCCGTGAACTTGTCACTCGCCGTGGAAAAACTGTCGATCCAGTGGCTGAATTCGTGGGTGAAATGAACCGTCTCGTCAAAGCACTCGGCATGACCCAGACGCGCTTCGCAAACCCGCACGGCTTGGAGCGCCCCGGAGCCAAAGCCTACTCCACCGCAGCAGATGTCGCCCGCCTTTCGACTTATGCGATGCGCCGCAATGCATTCAGTTTCATCGTCCGCCAGCCCAGCCGCCAGATCAAGGTAGAGGGCACCGCAGGCAGCCGTTCCTTCACCATTCGCAACACCAACGAACTCATCGGCGAGCCCGGCGTTCTTGGTGTGAAAACCGGCACTACCGCCGCTGCTGGGCCTTGCCTCGCCGTCTGCATGGAGCGCGATCCGCTGGTCCGCCAGAAGGCTGATGGCTCCAAGGGTGCCACGCCGCGCCGCCTGATCGTCGTCGTGCTCAACAGCCCGGATCGTTTTAACCGCGCCCGCGGCCTCATCCGCCAAGGCTGGGACGTGTATGATCCCTGGCTCGCCGCCGGCGCACCCGTATCCGACCGCAAGCGCGAAATCATCACCGTGCCCAATCCAAGCTGATCCCAAACATCTACCCACTTCGATCCACCATGTCCACCGATCCGCTGTTAGAAATGCTCCGCCGCAAGGCCCGCTTTACCCATCAGGAACTCGCCGATCTCCTCTCTCTGGAAAAGGACGAGGTCGCACTTCGCGTGGCCGCATGGGAAAAGGATGGCACCATCCTTGGCTACCACGCCGTGATCGATGCCGATGCCGCTGGTGACGATGCCGTTTCCGCATTCATCGAGGTGAAGGTCACTCCCGAGCGCGGCGGCGGCTTCGATCGTCTCGCGATGCGCATCGCCCGCTTCGATCAAGTGGTTTCCTGCTACCTTGCGAGCGGCGGTTACGATCTGATGGTCGTCGTCGAGGGTGGTGACTTGCGTGAAGTCGCGCGTTTCGTTTCAGAGAAACTCAGTTCACTGGAAGGTGTCATTTCCACCGCCACACACTTCCGGCTGAAGACTTACAAGGAAAACGGCTTCATCTTCGAGCGCGAGATCACGCCGGAGCGCCTCGCCGTGTCGCCCTGATCGGGATTTCTACATCTGACGATATTGTTGCACGAATCCGCGTGGCGGTTTGCGTAGTGAATCAATGCTGCACGGATTCAGGAGAACGAGAACGGAGAACAAGATGACAAAGACTGCGTTTCTCAAATACTGGAGTCTGGCGGTGGGAACGATGGATGTGTTGCTCGGACTGCTGCTGGTTTTTTCCCCAGCGCTGATGCTGCGGATGCTGAAAATCGAGCCGCCGTCCGCTGACGGGTTGGTGTTTGTGAGTTGGATCGGCGTATTCGTGATTTCGGTGGGACTGAGCTACGGGCTTACATTCGGCAGGCGCGGGCACGGTGAAGCGGTGTGGATCTTCAGCTCTGGGGGGTGTTTGCTGACGGCGGTATTTCTAACAACACGGATACTCGGCGAGTCGATGCCGGGGAGCTGGACGCTGATCGCCGTAGCCTGCGCGTTGGTGGCGCTGGTGCAGATCGCTCTGCTGCGGGCCGGCTGGTGGAGGGAGGTCCACCGGTGAGCGGTGCGTCACCCTTTGAGGAAATCAAACGTCGCGGCCAAGCCTTGCTCCAGAGTGTGGCTCGGTTTCCAACCAGCGGCTAACAGACGATCGGCGCTGGCGCGGGAGTGTTTCACATCGCCGGGGCGTTCTGCTGCGTGAATGACTTTCGATGTAGTGCCCGCGTGGGTGATGATCTGGTTCGCAAGTGTGTTGATGGTGATCTGCCCGCCATAGCCGGCGTTGAAAACTCCAGTGGCGCTGGGCGTTTCCGCCGCGAAGACGAGTGCGCCGACGATGTCCTTCACGTAGATGAAATCACGCGTCTGTTCGCCATCGCCGAAGACGGTGATGTGCTCGCCATTGATGGCCTTTTCGATGAAGATCGGCACAGCGGCGGCGTAGGCACCCTTGGGATCCTGGCGCGGGCCGAAGACGTTGAAGAAACGGATAGCAGCGGTTTCAAGGCGGCCTTCGCGGCGGAATATGTCGAGGTAGTATTCGCCATCGAGCTTGGTGATGGCGTAGGGACTCTTCGGCTCGGGCGTCATTGATTCGAGTTTGGGAACCGCCGGGTTATCGCCGTAGATGGCGGCGGATGATGCGAAGACGAGTTTTTTTACGCCTGCGGCTGCGGCTTCCTCCAGCACGTTGAGCAGACCGTGGACGTTGATGTCCACGCACTCGCCGGGTTTCGCCATGGACTCTGGCACACTGACGAGTGCGGCCAGATGGAAAATGATGTCCACTCCATGCACGGCACCACGGACGAGTTCGCGATCCGTGACGGAGCCTTCGATGAAGGTGCATTTCAGGCCGTCGAGGTTATGGCGGTAGCCGGTGCGCAGATTGTCCAGCACGCGGATTTCCTGCGCGATGTGCTGATAGTGTTCCACGATGTGGGAGCCGATGAAGCCGGAGCCGCCGGTGACGAGGATTTTCATGAATCAGGTTTTTGGGTTGTTGTCGGCCACGATTTTTTCCATGGCGTTCATATGATGCGCGATGGCTTTGACGAGCGCGAAGTTGTGTCGGGGCGAATTTGTTGCGGCAGCGGTCGAGATTGTGGGCGGGGCGTGTGCTATGGACTATGCACTGAAATCCAAGGACTGATGCGGGGTGTCTGGGAAAATGCATGAGATGTGTTCCCTTGTATGGATTCCCTTGTCGGCATCCCTGTGAAAAACGTGAGAGATGCTTCATCTGCTGCCTGCGCTTCGGTGAAATATGGCTGCCCAAAGTAGCAGATACAGTGGATTGAAGTTCGGCAGCTGCCATTCTTCTTAGTAATCCTACAAAGGAAAATGACTCTGGTGGTTTCGGCTATTTTAACCACTGATTACCCTGATTTTAACTATTTTCACTGAAAGAAAAGGTCGTTAATTTGTTCACTTTTTGGGTGAAGCAATTTTTCTC
>JANMLQ010000201.1:0-7666 GCA_031372635.1 Akkermansiaceae bacterium
GAGCGAGCGCCACACGGTCTGATAGAAATTTCCGCGTAGCGGATCGGGCCGCAAAAAGGTGACTTCCAGCGAGGGTGTCCCGAAGAAGGGCCGCAGGATCCATGAGAACTGCGCGCCGAGGAAACCATTGCCGCCGAGCCAGGCGAGCAGCGTGACGGTGGCAGCCGCAGGTGTGGGTGACTTGGCGGCAAGCAGGCGGTGAAGATGGATGTTCGCGGCGACACCCGCGAAGCCGATGAGAAAGGTGTGCGCCACAAGATAAGAGGCGTGGGCGTTGTTCGCGCCGGGCGAATCTGGTGGCGGCGCGTTCCATGCGAGCAACAGCGTGACCGGTGCCAGCGAGCCGAGGATCACTCCGGCGAGCGCGAAGGCGGCGAGCAGTGCGAAGAGCGATTGGCGAAAGCCTAGCCCGCTGCCGAGCAGCATGCCTAACAGGCCATTGAGCAGACCATTGCAGACCAGGGTGAGTGCGATGAGCAGCGGAAGTTTCACTGCCACGAAGACGCCCATCATCGGGGCGCGCCAGAAGCCGACGGTGAAGCCGTAGAGCGCCATCCCCGCGCAGGCGGCGAGCGCCACCCACAGCGCCCGGCGGGTGTCCGGGGCATCGAGCCAGCCAGCATCGGGCTGGATCAGTTCGCGCAGCTTCATGGCGGGAAACCTCACGGCTGATTGTGAACGGCAAATGCGCGCAAGGTGAGAATTTTGTGAATCCGCGTGGCGAGTTGGCGCTTGAATGTTCGGGCTGCGGGCCGTAGTCCGGGGGTCGCATGGACCCAAGGCACCCTTACGAACAACTGTCGCTCTTCACCATCGGCCTGCTGTTGGCCGTCTGGCTGATCGGCAGCCACGCGCTGATGCTGGCGAGACCGGCGATGGTGCAAGGTTTCCTGAAAAAATTTCCACGCGATCAAATGGCTGGCCAGATTCTGCTTGGGATCGGCCTTACGTGGTTCTGGCTACTCATCGCGCCGAGTGGTCTTGGCTTGCTCAGTTCACTGGCGATGGACTTCGGTGAGTTCAACGGCGCGAAGCCGATTCTGCGCATCCTGGTGCCGGTGACGCTGGTGCTCGTCGTTACCAGCGTGCGGGATTTCCTCGCCGTGCGCGCACTCGGCGTGGTGGGGCTGATGGTCGCCTCGCCGTTGTTAGAGTCTGCGTTTTTGAAAGACCCGTCATCGCGACTGTTGGTGCCGATCTATGCGTATGCGTTACTCACCGCCTCGTTGTTTTTCGTCGGCATGCCTTATCTGTTTCGTGATGCGATCACATGGGTGACTGCGGATCAGAAACGCTGGACGCTGTGCTCGGTGGCCGGGCTTGGCTACGGCATCGCCACCCTAGTCTGCGCCTTCGCATTCTGGCGGGCGTATTGAAATTGAGGATGGCGTCATAGCCCGTCACGGACAGCGTGCATCTTGCGTGTTGAGTTGCTCTATGCAGCCTGAAGCCTGAACTCCGAAACAGCCTAGATGGCTGTTCTCCATGGCATCGGAGAAACGCTCAGTAAACAGGCGCGGCAGAGGTGTCTGCGCCGCCATCACTGCTGCCGCCGGTGGCTTTGTTCGCAGTTTTTTCCATGCCTTCGCCAGCAAGGCGCATGTCACGGCCAAGACCGATGAAGGTGTTGCAGGAAGTGGTCAGCAGGGCTGCGGCGGCAAGTGTAATCAGGGCGATTGCTTTCATTTCATGTCTTGATAGCCGAAAACCCCGGGGCTGCAAGCGGATTTTGTAAGCATTCCTTAATGAAAATCCACGCCCCTCAGCCCTGCGCATTTTCCAGTGCGTGGAAGACCTTGAGCGCGGCGTAGGCGTCGTTCGCGGCGTAGAGTAACTGCCGCTCGGTAAGCTCGCGCGCGGCCCAGTTCGAGGTGGTGACGGATTTGGATTTCTGCAGCTTGCGCTGGAACAGCATGGCCACTGCGGATTTCGCGCCGACGGCATTGCGGTAGCCGAGCTGGCGGAAGCTGCGATCCAGATCGATGATCGATGCCGGGCGGATGCCGAAACGATTGGAAATCTGGCTCAAGTCCCCTCCCAGACCGAAGCCGATCTTGGTCAGCGCGGCGGATTTCAAAGCCTCGATGATGACCGGATGGCTTTCGACGAAGTGGGACTGGAAGATGAACGCCTTTTCTAAAGTGGAAAACTGAAGCACGTGCGGCCCTTCAGATTTCTGGCCTTTGTGGAAAGTCGGTTTGGACTCGGTATCGAACCCCACCTGCTCGGCTGCCAGCAACTCTTCGAGGGCGGTTCGTGCCTGCCGCTTGTTGGTCACCAGAAAAACCCGGTCCATCTCCAACCCATCGAAAAGCTCCATTTCTGCGATTTCATCCCGGTGGGGCGTTGTTTTGGGCTCGATCATGAACAAAGGAGTGGCAAGGCAAGCGGCCTCGGATGAAACAGCGTTGCCGCAATCCCGAGCGGGAGCAAGCTTGGGGTGGGTGGAAAATAACAGCTCTCACCAAACATGGTCACAGCCCCCACGGCGCGCGGCGTTCGTGGCTGCGCATCTTGTCGGCTTCGGCGTCGTCGATGAATGCTTCCGTCTTGGGATCGAAGCGCAGTTTACGGCCGAGTTTCCATGAAATGGCGGCGGCGAAGCAGGCGATGTGGCCGTAGCGGGCGACGGTCGAGTTGCACGCAGTCTTGTTACGGGACTTCACGCAATCGAGGAAATCGCGGACGTGCTTGGCGGGATCGGTGCCGGCCATTTCCGCAGGTTTCCCGGCGGCTAACAGAGCGGGATCGCTGGCGATGATTTTTCCGTGATCGCCGGCTTCCACCCAGCCGAGGTCGCCCTCGAAACGCACCGGGCAGGTGCCAAGGCCGAGCCAGTTGCCCTCGCCGCTGAATCCGGCGAGGCGCATCACGAGTTTCACGCCGTTCGCGTAAAGCGCGTGGATCGTGCCGCCGTCCGCCTCGTATTCCACCGGGGCGGTGCCGTCTGCATCCACTGCTTGTTGGCAGAGATCGACGGTGTGCGATCCCCATTCGAGAATTTTAAAACCGGCGGCCAAGCCCTCATGTCCACGCCATTGGCCTTCGACGTAGCGTTTGTTGTAAGGGCGCACTGCCGACGGGCCGAGCCAGCGGTCCCAGTCGATTTCTTCAGGGTTCGGCTCGGGTTCGCCGGGCAGGGGAGCACTATCCGCCGCAGGTGCGATGATGCCAGCGTGGACGGTGTGCAGCTTGCCGAGCTTGCCACTGCGTGCGAGCTCGATTGCGAAACGAAAATTGTCCACGTTGCGCCGCTGGGTGCCCGCCTGATAGACGCGGTTGTGTTTCAGAATGCCTTCGTCGAGTTCGCGGCACTCGCCGATGTTCATGGCGCAGGGTTTTTCCGAATACACGTCCTTGCCCGCACGCGCGGCGAGGATCGAGGCCGGGGTGTGCCAGCGGTCGCCGGTGGCGATGAGCACGGCGTCGATGTCCTCGCGGCCGAAAATTTCCTCCATGCTGCGGTATGCCTTGCAGTCCTCGTTGCCATACTGGCGGTTGACCGTCTTGCGCACGATTTCGCGGCGCGCCATTTGCACATCCGCCACGGCCACGAACTGCACGTCCGCTTGCGATAGGAACGGCTTGAGCACTTCCCGCCCGCGCGGCCCGATGCCGACTCCGCCCACGACGATCTTGTTGCTCGGTGCGACGTTGCCGTTTCTCCCCAGCACGCTGGCAGGGATGATGGCGGGCATACCCGCGAGCAAAGCGGTTTGTTTGATGAAACTTCTGCGTGTGGATGAGGTGGTCATGAATTGGGATGGTTCGCTCTCCCATACACCGCGCGGCGGCGGTGTTTGTCATCGGGTCGGGAAATAGGGTCGAGCGACAAATCGCTTCCTTGTTTGCGAAAAAAGGGATACGTAGCGACATGGCTGACACCTACACCATCAAGACCGCGCAGCAAAAACTCTCCGCTCTGGTGCAGGAAGCCGCAGACCATCCGGTGACCATCACCAAGCAGGGCCGGGCGGTCGCGGTGCTCGTTTCCATCGAGCGCATGGAGGCCATCGGTGAAACCATGGAACTCCTGGCAGACCCCAAGGCGATGGCGGCGATCCGCAAACATCGCGAGGGCCGGGCTGTGTATCACGATGTCTCCGCACTCGACGAGCCATGATCCACGTCCGGGTCCAGCAGGAAGTGGTGGATTATCTTCGCAAGCTCGCACCCAAGCCGCGGCATGCACTGCGCATCGCGATCAAGGCGCTGGCTCAAGAAAAAGGCGACATTAAGCCGCTCACCGATGACCTAGAAGGTTTCCAGCGCTTACGTGTCGGCTCCCATCGCGTGATTTTCGAATACGAAATCATCGACGGCCAACGGATGATCACCTGCGTCTTCGCGGGTCCGCGCAAGTGGATCTACGAGGTTTTCCAAAGCCGCTTGCTGGAGTGAGATTCTCATGAAGTCGTGAACTCGTAGAGAATGAACAGCGGCAACGTAGTCTAGGACTTCAGTCCGCAGCGGAGCACCGGGATACCGACTGAAGTCGGTGACTACATTTGCTGCCGCGCTGCTTGCAGCGTGTTTTTCATCAACATCGCGATGGTCATCGGGCCGACGCCGCCGGGGACTGGGGTGATGGCGGAGCACTTGGGGGCGACTTCTTCGTAGGCGACGTCTCCGGTGAGGCGGTAGCCGGATTTTTTGGTGGCATCCTCGACACGGTTGATGCCGACGTCGATGACGACGGCTCCGGGTTTCACCCAGTCTGCTTTGACCATTTCCGGACGGCCGACGGCGGCGACGAGGATGTCCGCGCGGCGGCAGATGGCGGGCAGATCTTTGGAACGCGAGTGGGCGATGGTGACGGTGGCGTTGGAGTTCTTCGCCACTAACAGAAGTGCCATCGGCTTGCCGACGATCATGCTGCGGCCGATGACGACGGCTTCCGCGCCACTCGTGTTGATGCCGGAAACCTCCAGCAGTTTCATGCAGCCGGCGGGTGTGCAGGGAACGAAGCCGGAAGGGTCTTCGAGTGCGAGCTTGGCGACGTTTTCCGGGTGGAAGCCATCTACGTCCTTGCGTGGGTCGATAGCGCGGATGATTTCTTCTTCGTTGATGTGCTTGGGCGGCGGCGACTGGACGAGGATGCCGTGGATGGCGGGATCGGCGTTGAGCTGTCTAACAACTTCGAGAAGTTCGTCCTGCGTAGTCTCGGTAGGCAGCCCGATTTTCAGAGAGTGAAATCCAAGCTCTGAGCAGGTGCGGGCTTTGGAGGCGACATAGACTTTGGACGCCGGATCATCACCGACAACGACTACGGCGAGGCCGGGCACAATGCCTCTGGCTGTTAGATCGGCGGCTTCGGCGCGGCATTCGTCGAGCACGGTGGCGGCGACGGCTTTTCCATCAAGGATGCGGGGTGGGTTCATGATTAATATTTTGTAGGGATGCTATGCATCGTCGGTGCCATCGACGAGTAGAGTTTCGAGATGGAGGCGTGCGGCTTCGAAGGCGGTAGCGTCCATTCCGCGCGGGATGGTGATGGGTTTGTCGAAGGTGACGATGACGCGGCTGAAGGGCTTGGGAATGACGAAGCGGTCCCATGTTTTCAAGCGCCATGCGTTGGAAAACTGCAGGTGGATGGGAATGATCGGCGCACCGGTGGACTCGGCGAGTTTGAGAAAGCCGGGCTGCACTTTGTAACGCGGGCCGCGCGGGCCATCGGGCGTGAGGCAGACATCGAAGCCTTCTGTTAGTGAGCGTTTCAGGCCGACGAGTGCAGCCACTGCGCGGCGTGAGGATGAGCCGCGGATGGAGCCGAGACCGAAGACGGCCATCGCTGCGGCGACCATCGCGCCGTCCTTGCTGGCACTTGTTAGAGCCACGGTCCTGCGATGACCGTAGCAGATGCGGTTCCATGCGGGAGGGACTACGAAGAAGCGGTTGTGCCACAGCACGTAGATCACAGGCGGTAGTGGCTTTTCGTGGGAGCCGATGCCGCAGTGGTCCCGGATGTCGAGCCGCAGGGTGGTGGAAAGTAGCCGCATCGACCATCCCGCGAGGGTGCCAAGCAAGGCGCTGCTGCGGTCGCCGCGAATCTCACTGCGTTTGCTGGAAACTTGAGCCTTCACAGGAAACCCGCAGGATGAAGGGTATCGACGAGGTATTGCTGGCGGGACATCAATTCCTGATAGAGATCGTGCGCCTGCGGATCAGGATCGCAGCGTGATTCCGCATCGCCAGCCACGAGGTAACTGGCGATTTCCTCAAAGCCGAGCGACTCGCCGCATTGATGGAAGAAGCCGACTGCGGCCTGCATCGCGGCTCCGACGGCGGCACCCTGTCTGCTGGAAACGGGAACGACCGGTGCGCCGAATACATCTGCCATGAGCTGGCGCATCGCCGGGCTGGAGACGCCGGGGCCTAAAAGCCGGATCTCCGGCGGATCGAAGCCGAGATCGCGCAGGCGGCTCATCGCATAGCCGAGGCCTAGCGCCACGCCTTCCGCCGCCGCGCGCGCCATGTGGGCGGGGGTGAAATTTTCCGCAGTGAGTCCGTGCAGCACGCCGCAACCGTCCGGCAGGCGCGGGATGGACTCGGCGGTGAAGTACGGCAGCAGTAGTAGCCCGTCCGCGCCGGGTGTGACGCTGGCGACCATGCTCTCGAATTGCTCCGCACTCCAGCCGTAGTGGCGGCGCAGCACTTCCGGCGCGACGGCGGCGTTGGTCGTCGTCGCCAGGCCGAGCCAGCTTCCGGTGGCGTTGCAGAGCGAGGTGATTTCCCCACGATAGTCGATGACGGGCGCGGTTCCCACGCCGGCGATCACACCTGTCGCGCCGAGTTCTACGGCGACGGTTCCGTTCACCACGCAGCCTGCGGCGAGCGCGGCGAGCATCGGTGCCGCACTGCCTGCGCCCACTTGCACCAGCTCGGATATTCCCCACTCGCGGGCGAGCGCAGGGCGGAGCAGTCCGCGCGGCTGATCCGATGCGGCGATGGGTGGAAGTTTTCCGGCGAGTGCGGGGTCGATGAAATCCAGCAGCTCTGCGGACCAGGTGCGGCTACGGACATCGAGCAGGCCGGTGCCGGACGCGCTGCCCGGCTCGGTGGCACGCTCGCCGGTGAGCCAGTAGGCGATGAAATCCTGAGCTGTTAGAAAACTCGCGGCCCGTTGGAAATGATACGGCTCGTGTTGTTTCAGCCACAGGCACTCGGCGGCGGCGGACTCCACGCCGGGTGCTTGGCCTGCGAGTTCGATCAAGCCCGGTGCGCCACCGAAGGCTCGTGCGATCTCATCGGCTTGGCGTTTCACGGAGAGATCACCCGCGAGTTTCGCAGGGCGGATGATGCGGTTCGCATCGTCTAACAAAACAAGGCCGCGCTGCGGACCGGCCACGCCGATGGCGGCGACGCGTTCTTGCTGGCCATCGAGCGCGGCGAGACATTGGCGCACCGCACGATCCACCGCATCGATCCACTGCGCGGGATTCTGCTCGCGATAGCCAGCGGGCAGTCCCTCGATCCAATCATGCGGCACCCATGCCTCCGCGCGGATGGCGGCAGATTCCAGGTCCAGCGCCACCGCGCGAGTGCCGCCATGACCGATTTCAATCCCGATGAAGTGCATGAGTCGTTTCAGAAAACCAAGCGCCGCAGAAAGTGGCAGAGGATCGTAGTTTCACCAAGCCCTCCATTTTGACAAGCCCGGCGGTGG
>JANMLQ010000290.1:0-20998 GCA_031372635.1 Akkermansiaceae bacterium
TCGGGTGGTTTGCTCTTCAGCAGCACCGCGATCGACATCCTGTCTCTCGACCGCCCTCTGTCGTGGCGGCCCGCGAAGCTATCCACCCCTCCCCTCACACGTCAACCCATTTTGATGAAAAATTTTCAGGGTTTTTTGGGCCCATGCGCAAGGTGCTGATTTTGAAAGAGCGGGGGCGAGGTTGATGAAGGTAGAGCGGGAAACGACGAGCCTCTGGATAGATCAACGATGGATGTAGTAGTTCGGATCTCTTTGAGGATATCCAACCTAGTCCTTTCAAGGCGCTTCGGTTTTCCGCTTTGGCAGGCGGATTGTGACGGTAAAACCACCGTTTGCGGGAATTGAGGCGGATGCTTCTCCGCCACAGGCTTCTATCGCGGTGCGGACGATGGCAAGGCCGAGGCCGCTTCCCCCAGTGTCACGACTACGCGAACGGTCAAGGCGATAGAACGGCTCGAAAATGCGCGCGATCTCACTGGCAGGCACGCCGGGGCCGTTGTCGGTGACGGTGATCGTGACCGATGACGTGGTTTCAGTTGCCTCGATTCTCACCTTCGCTCGCGGGCCGGCGTGGATCGCGGCATTGCGCACAAGATTTCCGATGGCGCGCCCTAACAAGGTTGGATCGGCCATCACTTCCAGTCCGATGGGAATGGACAGCTCCGCCTCCACGTCTGCGGATTCGCGGGCGAAAACCGCACTCACGAGGGGCACGAGAGCGAGTGGCTGAAGTGCAGGTGAGCGGTTGCCGGCACGGGAAAACGCGAGGACTTCATTCACGAGCGCAGCGAGTTCGGCGGTGTCGGCCTCGATGGATGAGAGCGCTTCCGCATCTGCGCCGTGCAGTTTCATTTCAAGAACGCCGAGGCCGGTCCGAATGCGGGCGAGTGGCGCACAGAGTTCATGGGCGGCATCTCCAAGGAAGCGTTTCTGCCCGGAAACAAGATGATCGAGACGTGCGGCCATCCCTTCAATGGTGCGACCAAGATTGCCAAGCTCATCATTTCCACGAGGCGGCAGGGTGACCATGAAACGTCCCGAGGCGATGTGATCCGCAGCCGAGGTGAGGCGACGCACGTAGCGGGTGATGCCCCACACGAATGGAGTCCAGAATGCGAGACTGAGCAGGAGCACGGCGATGCCACCCCAGAGCCATGGCTTGAAGTCGAAGAACATGCCGGAGCCGTCGAGGCGGTCCGCGCGCACGAGGATCATGACTGGTCTGCGCGGCAGATTTCTAACAGGAGGCAGATGAGCGAGCACTCCGGCCCAGTAGCCGTCGCCATTATCCGCCCGCATGAGGAATGCGGGGCGGCTCTTTGGCATGAAGACCGGCGACCCATTGTCTAACATCGGACCGCTGGGGTTCTCATCAGGTCGCGCGTCTTCTTCAGGTGGCGGTGGCCCGTCATCCTCGTCGAATCCTGGGGGCGGAGGCCGCCGCCCGGGGGAATCGAAATCAGGCCGCAGAGGACGTCCTGGTCCTCTCGGCGGCGGGCCTTGATTCATCCGCTGCGGCGGTGCGGTAGATTTCGCACGCGCCAGAACATTGGGTGGAATCTGAACGGGATACGTCACGAATCCGGTGGGATCGAAAACCGCAGCCGTCACCTTTTTCTCTTCCGCGAGGGACTTTATCGCGTCGTTCCATTTCCACTGCGGTTGATCGATGATTCTAGCCACTGCCGAGTCACCAAAAGCAGTCAGCCGCTCGCCCGCGGAGCCGCTGAGCAGCGAGTCCAGGCCCAGGCCCAACTGCCAACGCACGAACACAAAAAAACATAGCCCGAGGATGAGCAGATGCAGGACGAGCCAGCACAGCACCTTCGCCAGCAACGGGAATCTGCGGGCGCGTTTCATCGGGCGGAAATGTCAGGGGTTTCCGGTTCGTGAAGCGAGTAGCCGATACCGCGGATTGTCCGGATGAAACGCGGGCTTTTCGCGTCATCGCCGAGTTTCCTGCGCAGAGAAGAAACGTGGACGTCGATAGAGCGGTCGAACACGTCGAACCTTCTATCAGAAACCTCCTCGATGAGCCGCTCACGGCTCTTGACTCGACCTTTCGCCTTGAGCAACGAAGCGAGGATTGCGAACTCCAGCGTTGTTAGATCGAGCGGCGCGTCGTCGAGGATCACCGTGTGGGTTTCCTCACACAGGCGCAGCGGCCCGGCGTGTAGTTCACGAACGGGGGTTGTCTCCACGCGGACGCGAGTCCTGCGTGTCACCGCGCGCAGACGGGCAAGCAGCTCCCGCGAGGAAAACGTCTTCGGCAGATAGTCATCGGCCCCGATCTCCAGCCCGACGATGCGGTCCGCTTCATCACCGAGCGCCGTCAGCATGAGCACCGGCACGTCGGATTTCTTTCGCAGTTCACGCAACACGGCAAACCCATCCATGCCAGGCATCATCACATCCAGAATCACAGCTTCGTAAGGTGTCGCCAGCGCTTCCTCCAAGCCGTCCGGGCCGTTGTGACGCATCTCCACCTCGTATCCCATGGGAGTGAGATAGTCGCGGATCAGACCGGCGAGTTTGCGATCGTCATCCACTACGAGCAGCCGGGGATTGCCTTGGTTTTCCATTGATGGACGGTCCTTTAGCAGGGGAAGACCGGCCAAGCCCATAGGATTTACAAAAACTTAACACTTTTGTGGGTGCTTCCACACACGGAGTTCACAATCCCGCGGTTTCATCGCCACGTTCCCGATGAATGGGAGCCAACTCAAACCAAACAAAACACCATGAAAACATACGGAATCAACCTGCTCCTCGCAGCACTCGCTGCCACAGGACTCAACGCCCAAGACGCCAAACCACCCGCAGACCGCAGACCACCGCCACCGATCCTACTTCCCGTGTTGGACGCTGATGAAAACGGAGCCCTCTCCGCAGAGGAAATCGCCGCTTCATCCGATGCTCTCGCGGGACTCGACAAGGACGGCGACGGCTCACTCAGCAAAAAGGAAATCAGCCCTCCGCCCAAGGGCAAGAAACCCAAAGGCCCCAAGCCACCCAAAGGCCCTCCCATCCTAGTCAAGGCTCTCGATCTTGACGACGATCACGCGCTCTCCGCCGATGAAATCGAGGACGCGCCCACCTCGCTCCTCACTCTCGACAAGGACAGTGACGGCGCGATTTCCCGTGAAGAAATGAAACCCGGCAAACCCCCGAAAAAGGAAGCCTAATCTAACAAAACTCCCGCGCCGTCCTCATCAACGGCGCGGGTTCTCACACCTCTCTCCAACCAATCATCATGAAAACGAAAATCATCCATTTCCCACTCGCGCTGCTGTCCTGCGCCATCGCCACCGCACAAGAACCCGACGGCCGCAAGGATCGCCGTCCTCCTCCCATTCCTCCGCTCCTCGCCCTCTTCGACACCAACCGAGACGGCACTCTATCAGCCGAAGAAATTCAAAATGCCGCAGAAGCCTTGGGAAAACTCGACCGCAACAACGACGGCGAAATCACCCGCGAGGAAATGCGCCCGCCTGCCCCGCCCGAAGGCAAGCCCACACACGGACACAGGCCGCCGCCGTTCATCGCGGCTCTCGATGCCGACAAGGACGGCACCATTTCCGCCGAGGAACTCGAAGGCGCACCCGAGTCACTCAAGCAACTCGACAAGAACAAAGATGGCGAACTTACCCCTGAGGAAATCCACCCTCACAGCCCACCTCCACCGCCTCCACATGAAGGCGGTGAAGGACGTCCGCAAGGACCGCCACCCGGCCAAGAAACCCCTGGAGCAGAATAAACCAAACCCACAACTCCGCTCGGATGCTCCAGTCCGGGCGGAGCCATTTACCCACTTGCATGAAACCGCTCGTGTTCACCTCTTTCCTCTTCGCCAGCCAAGCCATCGCCGACCCCCAGCTCACCTCATGGCACACTGCGAATTCCGGTCAATACGCGCGTCTCTATCAGTCCACCGCCGCAGAGACAGTAGGCACCGTTTCCAAAACCTGGAGCCGCGGTACAGGCATACAGAACACACCCACTTACGCGGGCGTCAGTAAAATCGTCCACTCCACCAGCTGGGTGTACATCCGCGCCACCGGACTCGCCGGCCACATCATGGGACCGTGGTATCTCGATGCGGCAAAGACACAGAACTTCCCCAACTTCCCCTCCAACACCGCAAAGATCTACCGCATCCCACGCACGCCCGTCATTCCTATTAGTAAAACCCTCACCGGCCTCGGAGCCACCGGCTGCATGGTCAATGGCGTCTCCATGTTCGATTCGCGCGATGCCTTCTCCTACGTCAACCTCAGCGCCACCGACTCCACACCCATGAACGGCCTAACAGGCGACGGCATCTGGAACCGCGATGGCTATCACAACGAAAGCATCACCTTCGATCCCGCCCTCGCCCACCAAGCGGGAAACAACTACCACTACCATGCCCAGCCCATCGCCCTGCGTTACCAGCTCGGCGATCACGTGGACTACAACGCCACCACCAACCGCTACACCGAAAGCACCGCTCCCGTCACGCAGCACTCGCCCATCGTCGCCTGGGCCGCCGACGGACTTCCCGTTTACGGGTCCTACGGCTACTCCAGCCCGCTGGATTCTAACAGCGGCGTGCGCCGCATGGTTTCCGGCTTCACCCTGCGCAACGGACAAAACGGCACCACAGCCATCACCGTCCGCCAGATTCTTCCCGCTTGGGCGCAACGCGTGCAAAACCGCACCACCCTCGCCACCACCCAATACGGCCCAGCCATCAACGCCACCTACCTACTCGGACACTACATCGAAGACTTCGACTACCGTGGCGACCTCGGCCAAACCCTCGGCGTGGACTTCGACCTCAACGAACAAAACGTCCGCTTCTGCGTCACACCCGAGTATCCATCCGGCACCTACGCTTACTTCACCCCCATCAACGCCGACGGCACACCGCAATATCCCTACACCACCGGCCGCCAGTATTACGGCAGCCCCACCGGCGGCACCTCCACCATCACGGAAACCGTCACCACCTTCTTCAACGGCGGACCTAACAAAGTGGAAACCGCCAGCTCACCCGCAGTCAACACCACCACCGGCGATGTCACCCTCACATGGAGCGCCGTCGAAGGCGGAACCTATCTCGTCGAAGCCTCCACCGATCTGAGCGACTGGCCCGATCTAACACCCTCCGTCACCGCCACGGACGACATCGCCGCCATCATCGAAACAGGCGCGAAGAACATCCACACCAAACGTTTCTACCGCGTCTCCCGCACATCACTCGCCAGCTTCGATAGCAACGGCTTCGACTACACGCCCTCCGGTGGCAGCGGCTCATCGACATCCACTGCGCCCGGTGGCAGCGCAGCGCGCGGCACCACCGTCACCGTCACCATCACGCTGCCCACCACTCCGCCGAATCCTCCATCCAACGTCGTCCCCACCAGCATCACACTTGCCGGAACCATCGTTGGCACCTCCATCTCCCGCCCCACCGCCACCACTGCCCAAGCGGCCTTCGTCATTCCCGCCAATGCCACCACCGGCGCACAAAACGTCGTCGTCGTTTTCAATCCGGGGCCGACTTACACGTTGACGGGCGGTTTCACCATCAACTGAGTGCTTCGCATGAAACCACACCACTGGCTCGCAGTGATTCTCGTCTCACCGCTCTGCGCCGCCAGCCTCGAAATCACCATCGATCCCGTCTTCAACGGCGAAGCACTCCGCCTCGATTCCCTGCGCTATCAGACCTCCGCCAAGGAAACCCTCTCCATTACCCGCCTCAGTTACCTGCTCAGCGGATTCGCATTGGAACGTGATGACGGCACATGGACCGAGCTTCCAGAAACCATCGCCTGGATCGACTCCGCCAGCCGTCGCCACACCATTCTGTTAGAAAAACTCCCTGCGGAAAAATTCCGCTCCATCCGATTCCACATCGGCCCGGACCCAGCGCAAAACTCCGCCGACGTCACGAAGCACCCCGCCACCCACGCGCTCAATCCCAACCTCAACGGCCTCCACTGGACATGGCAGACCGGCTTCATCTTCCTCGCCATCGAAGGCCACTTCCGCACCGCCAACAACGAACCAAAAGGCTACGCCCACCACCTCGCCCGCGATCCGAACCGCACTCGCATCAGCCTCAGCGCGCCACTCGATCTCACCCACGATGCCGGCGCACTCATCCACTTCGACATCGCCTCACTGCTCAACGCACCGCGCCCGCTCTCGTTTGAAAAGGACGGCAGCGCCACCCACTCGCGCGAGGGTGATCCCATCGCCGCCGCGCTCGTTGCCAACCTGCCCGGCTCCTTCCGAATCCATCGCATCGCCTCCTCCGCTCCGGTTGTTAGAAACCTGAAACCCGTCACGCCCATCGACCTGCCGGAGAAGTTCACGCCGTTTCGTTTCACCATGAGCCGGACCTTCCCCATCCCGGATCTGCCGCGTGACAACCCACTCATCGAAGAGCGCGTCGCCCTCGGCCAAAAACTCTTCCATGAAAAAGCCCTCTCCCGCGATGGCTCCATCTCCTGCGCCTCCTGCCACCACGCCGACGCCGCCTTCACCGACAAACTCGCCCTCAGCCAAGGCATCGACGGCCATAAAGCCGAACGCAACTCCATGCCGCTCTTCAACCTCGCATGGAAACGCGAATTCTTCTGGGACGGACGCGCGCCCTCACTGCGCCAGCAAGTCCTCATGCCCATCGCCGATCATCACGAGATGGACGAATCCATCGACCGCGTCTGCGAAAAACTAACAGCCATACCCGAATACCAAGATCTGTTCCGCGCCGCCTACCGCAGCCCCGGCATCACTGCGGAAAAAGTCTCCCTAGCCCTCGAACAATTCCTCCTCACCCTCAGCGCGCGCGATTCCCACTTCGATCGCGCCATGGCCGGCCAAGCCATCCTCAGCTCCGAAGAACAACGCGGCTTCGAACTCTTCATGACTGAATACGAGCCGCGCACCGGCCAATACGGCGCGGACTGCTTCCACTGCCACGGCGGCGCACTTTTCAGCGATCACCAGTTCCACAACAACGGCCTTACCGGTAACGACCGCGGCCGCGCCAAAGTCACCCACTCCCCCGCCGACGAACACAAATTCTCCACCCCCAGCCTGCGCAACATTTCCCTAACAGCGCCCTACATGCACGACGGCCGCTTCGCCACGCTGGAGGAAGTCATCGAGCACTACAGCAACGGCATCCAACGCAGCGCGACGCTAGATCCCAACCTCGCCAAGCACCCCGCCAACGGCCTCAACCTTTCAACGGCAGACAAAGCGGCGCTCGTCACCTTTCTTAAAACGCTCACCGAAAGCCCATAAGCCTTTTTGGACTGCGGCGATGCTTCTTGGTCGGGAGGCCCCGCAGCCTTCACTGTGCGCTCTCCGAAACGCCGTGAGAGAACTTTGGACTGCGGCGGGAATCGCCGCTTTGGGGGAGGAGTCGGAGTCGCCCCTCAAAGCGGCGATGCTCGCCGCAGTCCAAAGGGGGGCTCACTCGAAGAAACTGCGGATGCGGTTCATTTCGCGGCGGTCCTTCTTGGTCGGGCGTCCGCGCAGACCTTCGCTTCTGGCGGCATGCCAGTTCTTCTGCGCTTCAAACACCTCAGGACTTGTGCTTTCCACATAACAGGCGCGCGCCTCAGCCGCGCTCACGCGTTTCTCGATCAACGCCATCACTGTGACCATGCGCGTTCCGGGGCCTTCAGGAAACGGAATCTCCAACACATCGCCAGAGCGCAATGGCGACGCGGCTTTCAACAAGTGGCCGAGCCGTTTCACTTTGCCCGCCGCACACATCTCCGCCGCGAGTCCGCGCGTCTTGAAGAAGCGCGCGGCCCACAGCCATTTGTCACAACGGGCGCTCTCACTCATAGCCGTTTCTTGAAACACATAGCCACAGGACAAACAAATCCAAACGGCGGGCTATTTGTTTCGAGGCGGTGTTTTCAAAACATGCGGCAGTTTCAAGACCTGCCCTTGTGCCAGCAGCCGCTCGCGCAGGATGGGATAGGGAAGATCCTGCACGGCGAGGGATTGTTTCGCAGCAAGCGCCGCAGCCACACCCGCGCCCTGGCCGATGGCCATCCACGCACCTTCGATGCGCAGCGATGAGATGCCGACGTGCGTGCATGACAGCGCGACGGGCACTAACAGATTGTTACACTGGGCGGCCTTCGGCAGAATGGAGCGATACGGCACGTGATAGGCATAACCGAGTTTGGTGCCGGGCACGCGCACGGGAAAAATCGTGCCCTCGTTGATCACACCGCCGTCTTTCGAATCCACACGTTGGCAGTCGTGCGAGTCGATGGGGAATGAAGAGATTGCGATCGCGTCGTTCTTCTCCGGCGAGTCGATGATGTCCTTTTGGGAAAGCACTAGCATGCCCTTCATGCGCCGCGACTCGCGCACATAGAGCGCGGGCGGGAAGTGGCCGCTTTCGGGAAACTCATCCTTGCACAGGCCAAGGCCAGCATACTGGTCTCGGAGTTTCTTCGGCACTGCGGGATCGGTGCGTAGGAAATGGATGAATTCGAGCGTGTATTGTTTGTGCTGCTCCCAAATGCTCGCTCGCCCTGCTTCATCGGCGCTGTGCCAGGTATTGCAGCCGCCGACGAGTCCGAGCGAAATCTGGCCGTGGATTGAGTTGTTGCCGTCGAATTTCCCGCCGGGCAGCGGGTAGAGATCGAAGCCCACTTTTGCACCGGCCTTGATTGCGCGGCGCGCAAGTTCGAAGCGGGCGGAGTTATGCTTCGCGGGTGATGGCATCGGCAAAAATTTAGCGGGGTCTTTCGTCAGGCAGAGCCGGAAGCTGTAGGTCATGATGTTGCTGTCGCCCGCTTCGTCAGGGCCGGCATCGTTCGTTGTGACGAATGGAAGCAACTTGCCAGTGCCATCGGTGCCGCTGATGTCCATCTTCGGCTTTGGGTATTGTTTTCCCGCGTAAGACTCGCCGAACTCAGCGCGGCCCTCGCGGCCTATTGTCCACTCGACACCGGCCGCAGCCATGAGGTCGCCTTCGTAGGAGCCGTCCACGAAAACCTTCGCGGCATAGGTGCCATCCTTGGTGACGAGCGTGGTGATGCGCGGGCCGTCCTTGGTGACGGATTTTAGATATCGCCCGGTTTTCACGGTGACACCTGCTTCCTTGAGCATCGCGTGCGTCACGCGCATCGCCACATGCGGCTCGAAGGTCCACTTGGCCGTGTCTTTGAGCGACGGATCGTAAGGTGCCGGGAGACCACGGTCGGTGTAGTCCTTCACCACGCGCCGATGCCACTCGTCGAAGAGGCCCATCAAGGTTTCACGGTGCATTTGGTTGGAGTCGCAATGGCTCAGGCCACCAGTGTTCATACCGCCAACGTGACCCGTCGGCTCTAACAAGATGACCGCGGCCCCTTCACGCGCGGCAGCGATGGCCGAGCAAAACCCGCCCGGCGTGGAGCCATAAACGATGACATCAGTGGACTCCTGCGCGACGGCAATGGCGCCAAGGGCGATTGAGAAAAGAAGGCTAAGTGGGTTCATCGGAGGGTGGTGTAGGGGTGAGTCTGTGGAAGCGGATGACGGGAGTAAATCCGTAGTTTCTCAGTAAAAGGGGAAGCTTGTGGGTGGAGGTGTGGTGTAAAACACGGGCGGCGTGGCACCCCGCTTTCATGGCATTTAACTGCTTGCCTCACCCAATCAAGTGTGTAGGCTTACACACGATGAGCAGCCGCGAGATCATCAGGCTCTTGAAAGCGGACGGCTGGCAAGAAACCCGGGCCAAGGGAAGCCACCACCAGTTCAAGCACCCGATGAAATCCGGCGTCGTCACCGTGCCCCACCCAAAAAGGATCTCCCGCTTGGTACGGCCCGCGCCATTCTCAAATCCGCAGGAATCGAAAAGCCATGAACTACCCCATCGCCATCGAACACGAACCGGGCAAAGCCTACGGCGTCCAAGTCCCGGATCTCCCCGGCTGCTTCAGCGCGGGCGATACCATGGACGAGGCCATCACCAACGCGGCGGAGGCCGTCGCCTTTCACATCGAGGGCCTCTTGGATGCGGGTGAGAGCATCCCTTCCCCCCAAGGTATCGAGACCCACTTTGGAAATCCCGACTACGCCGGCATGATCTGGGCGCTCGTTTCCGTGGACCTCGCAAGCCTGTCTGGAAAAGCCAAACGCCTGAACATCTCACTCCCCGAGCGCGTGCTCCGCCGCATCGACTCCGCTGCGGAAAAAAACGGCGAGACGCGATCGGGATTCATCGCGCAGATTGCACTGGAGGCGGTGTGAGTATCTGATGATCCGCAGATGCGGGAAACATGCATGCCACACCGTGAACGTTCTTGTATCTATTTCAGTAAGGCAATCCTTCTAATGCGGTTGGTGAGAATCATCTCGCGCGTATCATCCGGCACGATCTGAGGAATGCTATCCATGAAGCGTCCGTCTTCAAGTAGTCCGATCAGCGAGGTAATTACAAACCCGCGCACATCCGGCGTGGCGAGTTTCATTTCCTCTTCCAGTTCTTCCCGGCCATCGACCACTGCCAGGATGTCCTCGATATCCTTGCTCATCAAAAAGTCACCCTTTCCCCGGCTGAAGAAAGCCTCCAACTTCGTCGCGATGAAACAGGGAGCTGAGGCGCACCATGCATGCTTGCCCGGCAGGATTTCGACGCGCTCCGCCTCATCGATCAGATAGGGAAACCACCGGTTGGTGTGCATCATGGCATTGGGCTGGTGAGGCAGGAAATCCACCCGCACGCCGCGCCAATGCCACGCAACCACTGGCACATTCTCCAGCAAGTTTTGTGTGAATCCCGCCTGCCGTAGTAGATGCTCCATCGCGGCGAATTCGCCGTAGCCGGTAATCTCTAAAACAATATCGATATCCTTGGTGCGTGAAGGTGGCGGCGCTGCGGGATCCGTGATCAGCAGCCCAACCACGGATCCTCCGGTGAAGACCGGATCCCGCCGGCCTCGCTGCAACAAATCCGGTTCGTCCAACGCCATCAAGAAACCAAGATCCTGCTTCTTGAGCAATTGTGGCAGGAGTTCCGCCAATTCGACGATCAATTCCCTGCACTGCTTTTGTTCGAGAAAATGACTCATGGGAGGCGGCGTTGAACGGCGTTCGCCGCGAGTGAAGCCTCGCGACCGGTCCGGCTCCTGAGAATGTCCACCAAGGCCAGCCATGCGTGAAGCCAAGCATCTTGTGAGCACACTTCAGGAAGTTTGGGATAGAGAGGAGCAATTGTTTCCCCTCTCACGGTCCCGAGCGGGTGTTTCCAAACGGACGGGCTTTCAGGCTCAGGCACGCCCAGTTCGCTAGCCACGCTAGCCACGCCTGTGCAGGTGGGGATGCCTCGGGCCGTGGCTCCTATTTTGGCGGGCCACACATATTTGACGCCGGATACGAGGAACTCTCTCAATGCCGACCTCACTGGCAGCGGCATCTGCCCCGGAGAATCAACCGCCCGCCTGAGCAAGCCTACTTCAACCGCGCGCCGGACACCGGCATGAGCTTCCGAGGGACTCATTTTCAGGGCCAAAGCAAGTTCCGCATACGTCGGCACCGCGAGTCCCTCTCGGACCTGCAGCAACTTGATCGCAATCACGACATCTTGGGGCTTGAGCATTTTCGGATAGCCGTTATTATATTCGTGATTCCCGAATGTCGAACGCAAATTCAGCCACTTCCGAAAATCAGACCGAGCCGTGGTGTCGTCTCTGGCTGCCCACAGCGACATGGGATCGGTTTCGCGGAATCGACGGGAATTTTCTCTCTGACCATGGTGGCCTGGGCGGATTCGACCATGCCTTGGAGGATTCTCTGCCGGGGATCGGCCACCTGAGCGGGCATGTCAACGTGCCGTTTCTCACCCTGCTTGGGCGGCCGGGCTCGGGCAAAAGTTGGGAACTCCGAATGGCCGTCGAAGATCGCTGGCTCGGCGAGAATACGATCTTTATCGAGGGCAAGGAAATCGGCGCAACAAACGCAGCCCTCTATTTGCAGAGCGTTCTTGCGAATCAACTGAACGAGCCAAGTCGCCTGATCATTGATGGCCTCGACGAGGTGTTGCTGGCAAATCCCCAATTCGTGGCCCAGTTAAAAAGCTGGTTTCGCCGCAATATGGATGAAAACGCGCGGCCTCGCCACAGCCTCGCCATTTCCTGCCGCTGGGCGGACTGGCAGGAAGCGCAAATCGCCGATCTGGCCACTCTTTGGCCTGCCGAACAGTCGAAGATCCTAGTGCTGGCTCCCCTCCGGCGCTCCGATGCGGTGGAAACCCTGACGCGAAGACTTGGAGAAGAACGGGCCGAAAAGTTTTGGAAGCAACTGCGCGAACTGCACCTGATCCCCGTGGCGTGCTGGCCACAAGGCTTTCTGGCACTGCTGAATCAGTTTGAAGCCTCTGGATGCAAAATCATCGCGGCCTCTCATGCGGACGCAATTCGAGACCAGGTTCTCAGCCTCTGCCGTCTCGCGGATTCCCCGGATGACGCGCTGAGGTGGGAGCAATCCGTAGCGGAAACGAAATTGCGGCTACGAATCGCGGGCAGGATCGCCGCGACCATGATCGTTTCGGGGCGCGGGCAACTCACGCTGAAGGAAACCACCGCTGCGACTGAGACGAATGCCTTGTCGACTGAGGAACTGGGAGCCACGGATGAACTTTGGGAGAGCCGACGGATTTCCCCCAACCTTGAGAATCTGGACGCGGTGGTCCATCGGACCAGATTGATGAGAAGGTTGCCACGCACGGATAGCTGGGTCTTTGAAAGCCAGGTCTATCAGGAATGGCTCGCGGCGGATTGGCTCTTCACCCGGAACCTCGATGTCCGCAGGCTCAAACAGATTTTCGGCTCGGAAACGGAAGGATGCTGGATCGTCGCACCACGGCTGCGGGCAACTGCGGCCTGGCTCGCACGCTACCATAGTGACTTCCTAAATCTGCTGCTTGCCCACGATCCGCTCACACTTCTGGGAATGGACGCGGCTTGTCTCCCGGAGCGTGAACGCGAGGAAATCGTCGAAGCTCTTTTGACGGCCACCGAATCCGCCCGCGTCTTGGACCCTGCCATTCGTCATTCCCATTTGCCTTCTCTGAATCATCAGGGGCTGGCCCAACAACTGGAGCGCTGGCTGATCCGCTCCGATGTCACTGACGCCACACGCCACCTCGCCATCGAACTGGCCGAGAAGACGGATACTTTGGAAATCAGCTCCGCATTGTGGCGCATCTATCCTAATGCCAGCAAACGGTTGAAGCCCGAAATCGCAGGAGCCTTGCTCAGACTCGCCAAAGACGGGCACGACGAAAAATGGGAGGCGGTTCTGCAAGGCGGGATTCCCTCCGACGCACATGGAAATCTGCTCGGAGCGGCCCTTCACGTGATGGTGATCGAGTCCGGCAAGGTTCCCATTCGCGAAGTGATGCGGCATGTCCTGCCGGAGCGCAGATTTGATGTGTTTGGACTCTATCAAACGGTTATCGGCCAACTTCATGTGCGCCTGACGGTGGATGATTTGCCCGCTGTCTTTGCGGCGCTCGCCGAGCATCCTTATGCGCTTCAAGACTCAATTTCACGAGCTAAAGATTTCAACGATGCAGCCGTTCAATTGGCCGTTCGCGAGATTGATCGGCCAGAGACGAAACGGGCCTTGGTTGAATTTTGGAGTGCCTGTCTCAAGCACCACGTCGTTCCGAAGCGCGATCTTGCTGAATTCTGGAAGGATCAAGACGACCTACGGAGAAAATTCATCCGCTCACTTGTGCATCATCCCGCGTTTGAGAGACACCGCGAGCATCGTTGGTTGAGCAGTGAAGACTATCTTGTGGAGGATCGTGATTTCGAGTGGTGTTTGGATCAAATCGAATCCGTAGCGCCTGACGATCAGTGGCGATACGCGATGCTCGCGTCCACATTGATCTGGCGTGCTGATCTCACCGGCCCATTAGGGCAAAGGCTCGATGCGCTTAGGAACATGAGCGCACTATTGAGTGGGATGCTGCCCACGCCACAAGCAGGCGAAACCGTGTCGCAGGCGATCATCCGCATTGCCTCGGAGAACCAAGCCAATCGGGATGCCAAGGCAAGACACAATAACAAGCGCCAGGAAGAACGGGAAACGGGACATCTGAAACGCATGGCGCGCGAAGCCGAAAATTGCCGCATGGCCCACGAGCAGGGGCAATTGGTTTGGCCGGGAGCGTTTCGAGTTCTGATGTTCCGAAACTCCATGGCCACATCGGGCATCGTTAGTTTCGCTCCCGTTTCCGAGATTGAACCGGAGGACGCCTGGATGCGGGAGGCCGCCGCTCGCTTTATCACCGAGTCGCCCGGAAATGCTGACTTCGGATCTGATTACGGACTCAATGGGCTACTGGCACTCGCCGCATGTCTGGATCAAATAGATGGCAACGGATCCATAAGAAGCAGCATTGAGACACATTGGTTGGTTTACTTGATCCCACTGCTCTGCAATCACGGACTCGGCGATCCACCCGAAGGCATCAGCAACAAACGATTTGCGGAGGACTTTCCAGAAGCTTTCACGCGTGCTTTCGGCAAGTTCTGCCGGGACTCTTATCGAAAGGGTGGCTCACTCTCCGAATTGCACCAATTGGCTGACATCAAACTTCCTGGTCTGCTTTCGGAATTGAAGTCCGTGCTTTTGGAAGAACCCATTCGCCCCGCTGGCTTCTTTACAGGATTCTGGTTTCTATCCCGAACGGACGAAGACGCCGCTATTGAGGTGGCTTTGCGATGGCTTCCGGACCTTGGCGGAGAGATGCCGCCTGATGCCGCCGCCTCGCTGTTTGGTGCATCCGCAATTCTCGTCAATGGGCGTCTATCCAACGAAATCGAGGATCATTTGCCGAACACTTCACTCGTGTTCGACGCCATTCGCGCAGCCGCTTCGCGGCTACATTGGCACGAGAGGGAAATGGATTTCTCGGCTTGGCCGGATCACGCGCTCAAAGCTTTGGGTGATGCGATTTGGAAGGCATATCCGGTTACAGATCGCCATCGCGGGAGCCGGGGCACCTTCGAGTTCCATGGCGTAACAGATGAGGACCACGCGATGGAATTCCGTGACCGCCTGTCCTCTGCCGCGTGGAGTCGCGGGATTGATTTGGAAATTCCGGAAGCCGTCGAAGGAGAGTACGAAGAGGATGCGGCCCAACGTCGGCATATGATCGACTGGCATCGTCACACAAATCGTCAAGCGCGGGCGGGAGCCGCATGGCAGACTATTCAGCCGATGGAGTTCCTCAAACTCGCCGATCGGCCAAATGCAAGACTCGCCAAGGATACGGGGGAATTACTTGATGCTGTGATCGAGAGTCTGGAGCGATGGGAGAATGCTTTGGAAGCGCAAGGCATTTGGGACAATCTTTGGAATGATCAGAACATCAAAGATGAAAAACGGATTGCCCGTGAGATACGAGATTGGCTGCGTAGAGACCTTGATGTGATTGTAGAACGCGAAATCGAACTGGCGTCGAACGGCCGCCCAGATGTGTTGGTGACAACAATTCCAACAGATGGCTCGCCAAAGCTCACTGTAGTCATCGAACTGAAGAAGCACCTTCCAAGCAACGCAAAGGACCGGCGAACCGCCATGAAATCACAACTTGTGGATCGCTATCTCCGCGAACGACTCCAGGAAGGCTGGACGCACGGGCTTTATGTCGTCGCTTGGACGCCCAAGCCAGGTTCGCGCTCTGATTCGGTGGAAGCCATCAAACGGGCACGCTTGGAATTTGAACAGCAGGCTGAATCACTTAGTGTTCCGCCATTCACTGTAAAATCGATGGTGATCGACGCTCGCTATCGCGGGTAGAACACGCTTCACCCCCGCACCTGCCCGTTTCCTCTAACCCGGTATTGATAGCTCGTGAGTTCGCGCAGGCCCATCGGGCCGCGGGCGTGGAGTTTGTCGGTGGAGATGCCGATCTCGGCACCGAAGCCGAATTCACCGCCGTCGGCGAAGCGGTTGGAGACGTTGTGGAAGACGCAGGCGGAATCGACGCTGCGGAGGAAACGCTCCGCCGCAGATTCATCGGCGGTGACGATAGTGTCGGTGTGGTGGGAGCCGTAATAGTTGATGTGGGAAACGGCTTCTTCGAGAGAAGAGACGATTTTGATGGAGAGGATGAGGTCGAGGTATTCGGTGGACCAGTCTTCTTCGGTGGCGGGGATGATGTCGCTGAGGATGGCGCGTGTTTCGGCGCAGCCGCGAAGTTCTACGTTCTTGGCGCGAAGGGCGGCGGCGGCTTGGGGGAGAAACGATGCGGCGATGTCGCGGTGGACTAACAAAGTTTCCAGCGCGTTGCAGACGCCGCATTTGTGGGTCTTGGCGTTGACTGTTAGAGAGACGGCCATGGCGAGGTCGGCGGCCTCGTCGGCGTAGAGGTGGCAGATGCCGTCGTAGTGTTTGATGACGGGCATACGGGCGAGCGAGACGACGGTTTCGATGAGACCCTTGCCGCCGCGCGGGATGATGAGATCTAGCCATTGGTCCATGCCTGCGAGAACGGCGACGCTCTCGCGATCGGTGAAGGGGATGAGCTGGATGGAATGCTCAGGCGCGCCTGCGGTGACGAGTGCGGCTGCGATGGCGCGGTTGGAGTGGATGGCCTCGCTGCCGCCACGGAGGATGGTGGCGTTGCCGGTTTTGAAGCAGAGGACGGCGGCGTCGGCTGTGACGTTGGGGCGGCTTTCGTAGATGATGCCGATGGTGCCGATGGGGACGCGGATTTGCTCGATCTCGATTCCGTTAGGGCGCGTCCATTTTTCCAATACTTGGCCGACGGGATCGGGCAGGGTGGCGACTTGGTCGATGCCGGCGGCCATGGCTTCGATGCGGGATTCATCGAGGCGGAGGCGGTCGAGCATGGCCGCGGAGAGTCCTTTTTCAGTGCCTGCGGTGATGTCCAATGCATTTGCGGCCAGCAAGTCGGGTGTGGCCACGCGGATGGCGGTGGCCATGGCGCGGAGGATGGCGTTTTTCTCATCCGCCGTGAGCTGGGCGAGTTGGTAGGCGGCGCTGCGCGCTTGGCGGCCCATCTGGTGGATGGTTTGCTGAAGGGTGGTCATGGCGAATCAATGGAGGTTTGCCGCGAGGAAGCGGGTGGAGATGCCTTTGCCTGCGACGATTTGCGCGAGGCGCTCGGGATGGCGACCGTGGGCGATGTGGGTCTCGATCCCGGCATCGACTGCGAACTTGATGGCGGCGAGCTTGGAGGCCATGCCGCCCATGGAAAAGCGGCCTTTGTCGTCGCGGACGTGCTGGAAGACATCGTCGATGGCGGGCACTTCGGGGATGAGGGCGTTGGTTTCCGGATCGAGCAGGCCGTCCACGCTGGTGAGTAGGATGATGCGGGTGGCTCCGGCGAGTTTCGCGACGCGGACGGAGAGCATGTCGTTGTCGCCGAACTTCAATTCCTCGACGGCGACGGAGTCGTTTTCGTTGATGATGGGCAGGATTCGCGGCTCGGAAAGCAGGCGGCCGAGGGTGTCCGAGACGTAGCCCGCGCGCTCGGGCGTGCCGAGGTCTGCGGCTGTTAGAAGAACTTGCGCGATGGTGACATCGAAGTTGGAAAACAGGCTGCTGTAGGTCTGCATCAGCCGTGCTTGGCCGACGGCGGCGCAGGCCTGGCGGGTGGCGGTGTCCTTGGGATACTCGGCGAGGCCAAAGGCGGAAACGCCGGAGCCGACCGCACCGGAAGAGACGAAAAGGCAGCGTTGCCCGGCATCGATCATGGCGGCGATGGCGGAGACGAGGTGGACGAGCGCGGCGCGGTCCAGCGTGCCATCGGCGGATTTCGTGAGCACGCCGGTGCCGGCTTTGATGACGGTGAGATCGGGAGTCATGGGGATTTCGCCGTGAGGCGGGCCATGAGATAACCGCTTCCGCCGTGCCACGCCAGTGCGGGCTTGGGAAAATCTCGTTTTCCCGGCCAGGAGGGCATCAGGTGAAACGCACGTCGCACCAGCCGCCGGACCAGCGGACCTTGAGATCCACCTCATACAGACTGGCGAGCACCTTTTCCGTTAGAACTTCGCGTTTCGGTCCGTCGGCGAAGATGCGGCCGTGTTTGAGCAGGATCACGCGGCCGATCTCAGGTGGAATCTCGCCCGGATGATGAGTGACCCAGACGAGCGTGCGGCCTTCGTGCAGGAGCTTGCGCAGGGTGACGCCGAGGTGCAGCGATGCCGCGAAGTCGAGCGCGGTGGAAGGCTCATCCAGCACGAGCACCTCCGGTTGATGAACGAGGGCGCGTGCGACGAGGAAACGTCTGCGCTCGCCGGATGAGAGTGCGCCGAAGGGACGCAGGCGGATGTCTGCCACGCCCATCAGCTCCATCGCGGCGAGGGCACGCTGTTTTTCAGTTAGAGAAAAACGCATGTCGCGGGTGCGCCCGTATGCGCCGCGCAACGAGGAGAGCACCGTGTCTGTGGCGATTTCACCATCATCGAAACGCGCGACCTCTTCGGGCATCACCATGCCGATGCGGTGGCGCAGTTCTTCGAGCGACCAGAGATCCTCACCGAAGAGGCGGCAGCGCGTTTTCTGCTTCGCTTCCGGGCGGACCTCGCCGGTGAGCAGCTTGAGCAGGGTGCTCTTACCCGCGCCATTCGGGCCTAGCACGGCAGCGCTTTCACCGGCGCGCAGTTCTAGCGAGAAGTCCTTGAGCGCTTCGGTTTCCCCGCGCCAAACAGTGGCGTTTTGGATTTCAAAAAAGGTCATGTGGCGGCGCAACGATGACGGTTTCACCGGCGCTTGTCTCTTGATTTCCGCGCCTACTCTCCGCGCTTGCAGTGGCCGGAATCCGCCGCAAGACTTCGCGCCATGTTCACGCCGAAGTGGAAAGACGAAGCCAAGTACCTCGTGAAGGGTGCGCGCAAGTTCATGCATTACAAGCGCGACCTGCTCGCTCCAGAGCGCGTGGACGAAATCGAATCCCGCCGCGTGGACCTGCTCGCCGCCATCAAATCCGGTGATCGCGCCAAGGTGGATGAGGCATCGAAGCAGATCCGCGCCGTTTGTGAAAACGCGCTGCCGAGGGAAAAACCCGTCGGCTGGCTGGAGGAAAACGTCGAAGTGATGTTCGTCGCCATCGTCATCGCGCTCGGTCTGCGTGCATATTACCTACAGCCGTTCCGCATCCCCACCGGCTCCATGCAGCCCACGCTCAATGGCATCGTTGGCAAGCCCACACCGGAAGCTGAGTGGCCTTCGTTTCCCGTGAGGATGTGGGAGAAGGCTCTGCGTGGCCGGACTTATGTGAAGATCGTGGCGGACAAGGATCTCCGTCTGGTGCGCAATTCGCGCAATCCGACCGGCTTCGAGGTGGCGGATGACCAGTTCATGCGCTTCTTCAGCCGGTCTTACATGCATTTCGAGGATTCCAGCCCCAATTACTTCAGCCGTTTGTTCGGAACCAATCCGCTGCGCTTGCCTGCCCCCGTCAACCCGATGATGAATCTCGGCCTCGCCAAAACCATTGGCATGGCCCACATGAACAACGGCGTCATCCCCAAAGGCACCGTTATCTGCGAGGGCACCACCGACTCCGGCGATCTCGTGCTCGTGGACAAGTTCTCCTATCACTTCCGCAAGCCAAGCCGTGGCGAGGTTTTCGTCTTCGACACCATCGGCATCCGCGGCATCCAAGAGCGCAGCGGCGAGCAGGGCGCGGGTTCCCACTACATCAAGCGCCTCTGCGGCGTGCCCGGAGACACCCTCAGCATCCAGTCCCCACATCTGTTAGTGGATGGGAAAATCACCAGTGAGCTAGGCATCGAGCGCGTCAGCCGAGGCCAGGGAGAGTATGCCATCAATCCCAACGGCTACGGCCACGCCGATCCGCGCGAGCCTGCACACAACGGCAAGAAACTCCCGCAATACCTCGCCAAGCCCGACGACTCACTCACGCTCAAATCCACCGCTCCCCAAGGCATGCGCGAATACGCCGCACTCGGCGATAACACCGGCAACTCGCTGGACTCGCGCTACTGGGGAACGGTCAAGGAATTCAATCTGGTAGGGCCCGCGCTGTTCTCCCTCTGGCCCGTCACCACCGGTCATTGGGGATTCATCCGCTGAAGCCGTGTCGGACGCCTCGGAAATCACCCGCCGCGCGAAATCCAACCTCGCCTTCGCACTGCGCATCCTGCCGCGCGCACGCCGGGAAGACATGATCGTCTTCTACGCCTTCTGCCGCACCATGGACGATCTCGCGGACGATCCGCAGATCCCCACTCACACCCGCCGCGCCTCTCTGGATGCGTGGAAACACGGACTCGCATCCGGTTTTCCCGTTCCCACCACGCTCCAGCAGCAAGTGATCGCCATGCGCGATCGCCACGCCATCCCCAACAATCTCCTGCACGCCATCATCGACGGCTGTGCGATGGACCTCAGCCCACGCCGCTTTCAAAACTGGGATGAACTATCAGCTTACATCTGGAAAGTCGCATGCGCCGTGGGCCTCGTTTCCATCCGGCTCTTCGGCTGCAAGGATCCCGCTTCGGAAACCCACGCCATCGCCCTTGGCCGCGCGCTCCAACTCACCAACATCCTGCGCGACATCGGCGAAGACCTCGACAATGAAGGCCGCATCTATCTACCACTCGATGACCTCGCCCGCTTCGGCTACAGCGAGGCCGATCTCGCAGCCCGCGTGCATGACGCGCGCTTCCTCGCCCTCATGAACTTCCAGGCGCACCGCGCCGCTGCATACTTCCGCGAGGCCGCCGAAGCCGTGCCCGCCGCAGACCGCAAGACGCTCTCCCCCGCCCTCGTCATGGGCGCGATCTATCAGGAACTGCTGAAACAGATGCAGCGCGATGGTTTCCGCGTCTTTGAGAAACGCTACCGCATTTCCAAGCTCCGCAAGCTCGCCATTCTCACGAAGCATCTGGTTGCCGGATGGCTCCCGCTCCGATAGCCTCCGCCAAACTCCGACCCACGCGTATGTCCAAACCGCTCCTCTTCGCCGCAGCCGCCG
>JANMLQ010000291.1:0-5486 GCA_031372635.1 Akkermansiaceae bacterium
TCGGGTGGTTTGCTCTTCAGCAGCACCGCGATCGACATCCTGTCTCTCGACCGCCCTCTGTCGTGGCGGCCCGCGAAGCTATCCACCCCTCCCCTCACACGTCAACCCATTTTGATGAAAAATTTTCAGGGTTTTTTGGGCAAGCTCTTGTGAGCGGGTGAGTTTTTCAGATTTTGAGGCATAAACAACCGTTGAAATCAGGGTATTTTTGAATTTGATGATGATGCAGGTAAGCATGGCTAAATGACGTTTTTGCCCTTGGAAATCCGCCAGTGCCGTTGGAAGCTCGGGCAATGCCAGATCTTGTAAGGGTGGAACCGATCGCACTGCTTCCGACGCAGGCGGGCTGCGCTGTGTTTCTCGGAGATGGGACCAAAGCCATCGTTTTTTACATCGACCCCGGCGTAGGAGCTTCGATCAACGCTTCGTTGAGTGGACAGCTACCGCCGAGACCGCTGACTCATGATCTGTATCTGCTGACCTTGCAGGCATTCGGCGCGAAGGTGGCGCGTGCGGTGATCGTGAATATGGAAAACGAGGTCTATTTTGCGAGACTGATCATTGAGGCTGAGAACGAGATTATGGAGCGCAAAATCATCGAACTGGATGCGAGACCATCGGATTGCCTGGCGGTGACGGTGCGATGCGGTGCGCCATTCTATGTGGTCAGAAAGCTCTGGGATTCGCTTGAGGACATGTCCGGGGTGCTAGCCGAAATGAGAGAAAACGAGAACGGCGGAGGCGCGCAGGATTAAGCGAAAGTCTGGATATTTTTTCGGGATTCACGCCTTGCGGGGAGAGCCTTCAGTGTTAGTTTTGCGTACCATGTTACAAACGACCGAATCCCCGCTGCCCAGCCACCTCCGTGAGGACATCTTGCTCAATCCAGAGAAGAGAATTTTCCCACCATTCGACTTGGTCAGGCTGCTTGGCACTGTATTCGCACCTACAGAAAGCTGCCGGGCATGTATCCTGATCGACTTCGATGAACCTGCGGAACTCATCAAGGATTTTGCCTTCCTCAAACACGAGGGATTTCCGGTGCAGAAGAACGCCCATCGCCATTTCTATCAGGGCTTGAAAAACGGCGCACTTGAGGTGTTGGGCATGACCGGCGGGGAATTCTACGCTTACAAATGCACGCGCGGCTCGAATCTCGATCTTGAGGATGACGTGTGGGACACCGCTGGCAGGCACCTGTCACTGGACCGTGACATCTATCCGAATTACGACCTCATCCTGTGCATTTCCACCTTCTCCGCCACGGCTCCGCTGACTGCGAAGGCGAAACATTACGGCTTCCGTGGAGCTACATTGCACGGTCTGAACGATGTAATCCTCAACTCGGGCCTCGCCGTCCATTACCAAGAGGTCTCCGCCGACGCGGAGCGGCTGCGACTTGCTCTAACAAATTCCGACTCCATTGAAATCGACTTCGCACTGGAGGATGGCCGCGTTCTAACAGCCTGGCTCGGACTTGGCGGACAGGAGGCGCAGAAATCCCACGGCCTGTGCCTCGGCAGAAGCCCGGACATCGCGAACCTTCCCGCAGGCGAAGTCTATTTCGTGCCCTGTGACGCGCGCGGTCAGTTCCCGATGAAATACGAGGACGGCACACTCGGCGTGCTCGATGTGGAGAATCGCTGCATCGTCCGCTCCACACTCATCGAGGGAAACCCAGCGACCATCGCCGCGCACAACTCCCGACTCGCGGATGATCCGATGACCGGCACACTCGGAGAACTCGGCTTCGGCACGCAGGTGCTGCCAGTTTCCGGCGCGGACATCCAGGACGAGAAAGTGCTCGGCACCTGCCATCTCGCCACCGGCCGCGACGACCATCTCGGCGGCGACATACTGCCCTCAATGTTCAAAAAACACGAGAACTCGACCCACGACGACATCCTATTCGCTCCGCACAAGACGCCGAATTTCAACATCAGCCAAGTGCGCATGAAACGTGGTGCTCAAGAGGAAATCCTCATCGAGAACTTCCGTCCGGCGCGCTATCTCATGGACGCGCTGGCCGCAGGACGATGATTTTTCCGCTTGTAAGAAGAAGCGTGCGGACGGTGTATTTCCCCGCACCCTTTGTCTTATGAACACACGTCGCCAAGCCCTCAAGACCATCGCCGCACTGGCGACCATCCAGATCGTTCCTAGCCGCGTGCTGGGACTCAACGGACAAACGCCACCATCGGAGGTGCTCACACGCGGCATCATCGGCTGCGGCGGAATCAGCTCCTCACACCTGACCATGCCGGGCAAACTGCTCGCGCTTTGTGATGTGGATAAAAACCACCTCGCGCAGCGCATGAAAGACGCCGGCAGCGAAACCAACGGCATCAAAGGCTACCACGACTTCCGCGAACTCATCGCACGCGAGGACATCGACATCGTCCACATCTGCACGCCGCCGCACTGGCACGCGCTGATGGCCATCGCCGCCGCAAAGGCCGGCAAGGACATCTGGTGCGAGAAACCCATGAGCCGCACCATCGGCGAAGGTCTCGCCATGATCAAGGCGGTGGAAGAGCAGAAACGAATCTTCCGCCTAAACACCTGGTTCCGCTTCCAAGCAGGATTTTACGACATGCGCGTGCCCGTCCTCATGCTGAAGAAGGCGGTGATGAATGATCTGTTAGGATGGCCCTTAAAGATCACCGTTTCCGGCGAGACAGGCTTCGATTGGAAGCTGAACACATGGGCTGGAAAAACCGGCCTGAAACCCGAGCCTGTTCCGCCAGAGCTGGACTACGACATGTGGCTCGGACCCGCGCCTAACAAACCATACAACAGCCACCGCACCCATCAGTCCTTCCGTGGTTACTGGGACTACGACGGTGGCGGCCTTGGCGACATGGGCCAGCATTATCTCGATCCCGTGCAATACATGTTAGACAAGGACGGCGAAGCTCCGATCTCGGTGGAAATCGACGCCGACCCGCAGGACGCGGAAGCCGTCGGCACATGGAGGCGCATCGAATTCACCTATGCCGATGGTTGCAAGGTGATCCTCGATGGCGAAAACAAAGACAAGGATGCCGCTTACATCGAAGGCCCCAAAGGTAAAATCTACAAAGGCTTCCGTTCCGACATTCCAGATCTCAGGAAAAAAATCGACGCGCTACCGGACCCACCACCGCAGTTGACCGACTTCCACGACTGCGTGCGCACTCGGAAGAAATTCGCGCTCAACGAGCAGAACGGCTTCTGGTCCTGCACCATGATCAACATGGGCATCACCGCTCACCGCCTGAACAAGAGCCTCAAGTTTGATTCCAAGGCACTCAAGTTCGACGACCCCGCCGCCAATGCATTGATGCACCAGCCGATGCGCGCTCCTTGGAAACTCGACGCCTGATCCAATCATGACCCCACCGATCCGAATCCTCTGCGCGGGCGCAGGCCACATGGGCCGCTCGCATGCACTCGCCTACCACCGCCTAGATGGTTTTGAAATCTGCGGCATCGTCACCCGTTCACCGGAAAGCCGCGCCGCGCTCAATGCGGAGCTGGGCGGAATCTATCAGGAGTTCGGCGACTTCCACGAAGCGCTGCAAGCCACCAAGCCGGACGCCGTTTCCATCTCCACTTATCCGGACACGCACGCCGCATACGCCGAGGCCGCATTCGACGCCGGTTGCCACGTTTTCATTGAGAAACCACTCGCTGAAAACGTCGCGGACGCAGAGCGCATCGTCGCCAAGGCACGCGCCACCAACCACAAGCTAGTCATCGGCTACATCCTGCGCCATCACCCGAGCTGGATCCGCTTCATCGAGATCGCGCAAACCCTCGGCAAGCCACTGGTCATGCGCATGAACCTCAACCAGCAATCGTCCGGCGCGAACTGGAAGACCCACCAAAACCTCATGTCGTCGATTTCCCCCATCGTCGATTGCGGCGTGCATTACGTCGATGTGATGTGCCAAATGACGCGCTCGAAACCCGTCCGCGTTTCCGGCATCGGCGCACGTCTGACAGACGAGCTGCCTGAGGGAAAAATCAACTACGGCGCGTTGCAAGTGACCTTCGAAGACGGTTCCGTCGGTTGGTATGAAGCGGGCTGGGGCCCGATGATGAGCGAGGTCGCGTTCTTCGTTAAAGATGTCGTCGGCCCGAAAGGCTGCGTCTCCATCGTCGCGGACAAGGCCGCTGCAGAAGGGCAAAGCGCCAACGTCGATGCCCACACACAGACCCAAGCGCTGAGGCTTCACCATGCGCAGCTCGATGCTTCCGGAAACTTCGCAAAAGCAGATGAAACCATGCGCCTCGATGATGAACCAGACCATGACGGCCTCTGCCACCGCGAGCAGGAGTATTTCCTGAAAGCCATCCGCGAGGATCTCGATCTATCAGACCACATGGATGATGCCATCGCCTCCATGCGCATCGTTTCCGCCGCCGACGAAAGCTTCCGCACCGGCAAGACCATCGATCTCTAACAGCCATGAAAACCGTATCACTGCTCGCCCCCATCGCCGCCCTCGTCTGCTGCGTCCACGTTTCCGCCGCCGATGTGCTGACCACCCGTCCGCTCTTCAATGGCAAAGATCTCAGCGGCTGGAAGGGCGAGGGCTACGCCGTCGAAGGTGGAGCCATCGTCTGCACTCCGAAGGGCCGCAATCTCATCACCGAGGAAACGTTCTCCAACTTCGTGTTAGACTTCGAGTTCCAGCTCACGCCCGGCGCTAACAACGGCCTCGGCATCCATTATCCCGGCACCGGCGACGCCGCCTACACCGGCATGGAAGTCCAGATCCTCGATAGCACGGCTGAGAAGTACAAAGACCTCAAGGACTACCAGTTTCACGGCGGCCTCTACACCATGGCTGCCGCCAAACAAGGCTTCCTCAAGCCCGTGGGCGAGTGGAACCAGCAGCGTGTGACCGTGATGGGCTCCAGCCTCGTGGTGCAGCTCAACGGCGAGATCATCCTCAGTGCAAACCTCGATGAGTTGAGCACCAAGTTTCCCAAACACGAAGGCGTCAAGCGCCGCGCGGGACACATCGGCTGGCTCGGCCATGGCGACCGCGTCGCATACCGCAACATCAACATCGGCGAGCTGCCACCCGTCGCGAACGAGGCAGGCGTGAAAGCCGCCGGTTTCACCAAAATCTTCGATGGCACCACACTCAACGGTTGGAAGCACACACCGGACATCAGCAACTGGAAGGCTATCCACGGCATCATCAAGCACAACGGCCAAGCCGGCCCGATCAAGGATCTGTGGACGGAGAAATCCTACGGCGACTTCACACTCGTCTGCGATTGGCGCTGGAGCGCACGCGGCCCGCAGAAATCACAACCCAAGGTCATGCCAGACGGCTCTAACAACGGAACAATCGAAATCGAAGAGTTCGACAGCGGCATCTACCTGCGCGGTAACACCAAGAGCCAAGTCAACCTCTGGAGCTGGCCCATCGGCTCCGGTGAAGTGTATGGCTACCGCACCGATGCGAAAATGTCCGCCGAAGTCAAAG
>JANMLQ010000003.1:0-3553 GCA_031372635.1 Akkermansiaceae bacterium
CCTGCATTGGAATAAAGTCACGGATTTTCACTTCCCGCGTCGCAGGAATGCCGGTAGTGATTCACGGGCATCCCAATAACACCATGGACATCCTCGGATTCATCAAAGGCGAACTGCTCGAAATCATCGAGTTCAACGACGACTCACGTGACACACTCAGCTGGCGTTTTCCAGATGACGATCACGAGATCAAAAACGGCGCGCAGCTCATCGTGCGCGAGAGCCAAGCCGCACAATTCGTTTATCTCGGACAATACGGCGATTGCTTCACACCGGGAAAACACACGCTCACCACCGACAATATCCCCGTCCTCTCCACGCTCAAGGGCTGGAAATACGGCTTCGATTCCCCGTTCAAGGCGGACGTTTATTTCGTCACCACCCGCCTCTTCACCGGCAACAAATGGGGCACCGCCAACCCCGTCATGATGCGCGATAAGGACTTCGGCATCGTCCGACTCCGCGCCTTCGGCACCTTCGACTTCAAGATCGTCAACGCCCCCGTCTTCCTCAAAGAAGTCGCCGGCACCGACCACCACTTCCGTCTCGATGAATTCGCAGACACCATGCGCTCCCGCATCGTCAGCGTCTTCAGCGAAGCACTCGCCTCCTGCGGCGTACCCGCGCTCGATGTCGCATCGCGTTACTCCGAACTCGGCGATGCACTGCTGCCGCTCATCAACCCACAGGTTTCCGCGAAATACGGCATCGAGATCACCACCTTCCTCGTCGAAAACGTCTCCGTCCCACCCGAAGTCGAAGCCGCTATCGACAAACGCTCCAGCATGGGAGCCATCGGCAACCTCAACGACTACGTGAAGTTCCAAATGGCCGAGTCCATGACCGTAGGCGGTGATGGTTCCGCCGCCGCAGTGCCTGCACAAATGGCGATGGGCTTCGGCATGGCGCAGGAAATGATGAAGACGATGCAGACCACACCGCCAGCACTTCCCGGCGCAGTGCCCGCAACCGCAGTGCCTGATCTGCTATCACCCGCGCAAGCCGCACAGATCCTCGGCGTTTCAGAAACCGATGTCATCGCCTCGCTCGATACCGGCGATCTCAAAGGCAAGAAGATCGGCTCCTCGTGGCGCATCACCCGCACCGCACTTGATGCCTTCCTAGCTGAGTAAAACCCATCGCCATGGCGGAAGTCAGCGCACTGCGTAAGCATCCCTGCCCAGAATGCGGTGGGGATGCCGAATGGGATGCCGCGAAACAGGCACTCGCCTGCCCATTCTGCGGCACCGTCCTGCCGTGGACCGATGGTGAAAACGCCATGGGCGCGGCCATCGTCGAGCACGACCTCGAAGCCGCACTATCCTCCGTCCCCGATGACGCACGCGGCCTTCATGAGGAGAAGAAATCCGTTCGCTGCGAGAGCTGCCGCGCCATCAGCGTCTTCGATGCCGACCGCGCCGCCCAACGCTGCGATTTCTGCGGCTCACCATCCATCGTTCCTGCCGAAGACCTGCCGGATCTCATCACTCCGGAAAGCGTGCTGCCCGCCGTAATCCCTAACACCCGCGTGCGCGATGAACTCCGCGAGTGGTACCGATCACGCAGGTGGGCTCCTAACAAACTCAAGCGCGCCGCCCTCACCGACACCCTCCGCGGCATCTACCTCCCCTACTGGACCTTCGACGCCCACGTCGATGCAGACTGGACCGCCGAGTCCGGCTATCACTACTACGTCACCGAGCATTACACCGATTCCAACGGCAAATCCCAATCCCGTCAGGTGAGAAAAACCCGCTGGGAAGACAGCGCCGGTAGCCTCTCCCACTTCTTCGATGACGATGCCGTGCCCGGCACCGTCGGCGTTCATCACAAGCTGCTTCGCCAAGTCGAACCCTTCCCCACCCTCACCGATCTCAAGCCCTACGATCCCGCCTACATCCGCGGTTGGACCGTAGAGCGCTATCAAGTCGATCTCCGCCAAGCCTCGGAAACCAGCCGCATGCAGATGGACGCCGTCATTGAGCGCATGTGCGAGCACGAAGTCCCCGGAGACACCCACCGCAATCTTCAAGTCTCCTCCCTCTATCAAGGCCGCACCTTCAAGCACATCCTCGTTCCCGTCTGGCTCGCCACCTACACTTACGGCAGCAAGTCCTTCCAAGTCGTCGTCAACGGCCACACCGGAAAAATGGCCGGCGAACATCCGCTGAGCTGGATAAAGATCACCCTCGCCGTGCTCGCGGCGTTCGCGCTCATTCTGGTGATCATGGCCCTCTCCCAAGGCGGACGATGATGAATGGCCCACGGAGAGGCGATGCATGATCGCCTTGTGGATGGATAGGCCAATGAAATGCGCGAAGCTCTCTACATTGGATTTTTATCCGTATCGGCGGACACGTTCCGCCGCACCTTGAGCCGACCGCATGGCGGCTTTGAGGAAAAATCCAGTTCTACCAAAGTAGCGGCACTCCGTATGCCGGGAAATTTTCATCACAAGTCACAATCATTAGCCCTTCCACCTGCGCTTGGGCGATCATCAAACGATCAAACGGATCACCGTGGTGACGCGGCAGCGTGATCACAGCCTCGTAGTGCTCTATCGCAGGAGGCAGAAACACGAAACCGTTCGCTTCCAACACACCGGAAAAAATCACCCGGTAATCCGTCTCAAGCTTGAGCTTGCCGATGCTCACCTTGATCGCCACCTCCCACGCGGATACGTGGCTCACAAAGCGCTCGTTCGAGTCATCCTCCATTGCGGCCCGGGCTTGCGGACTCAGGATCGGGTTCCCTTCGCAAAACCACAGCAGCGCGTGCGTGTCGATCAGCAATCTCATGCCATGTAGTCCTTGAAGTCTTCCAACGGCTCATCGAAATCCGGGGACATGAAAATCTTCCCACGCAAGCAACCAAAGCCTTTCAAATCCCTCGCAGAATCCTCACCCGCGCGCTCCGATGCCGACCCAATCGGCTCCAGTTCCGCCCTCACCCGGATGGCTTGGTGCTGCCACGCTTTGGGCAAAGGCAAATGCAAGGTGCCGTCCGCATCAGGCTCTATGATTGTGGAAATCAAGTTCATGGCGCTCAAGATACGGAATTTCTCGGCCTTGTAAATAACTCAGGCCACACCTGGTTTTCTAAACCAAGTCACCCGGCCTTTTCTCATCCGCCGCCCAACGCTTCCCCAGCCTCTCAAGAATCAATGACGAACTCCACCTCGGTGTGGAAGCCGTCTATTTCACCGCTTCCAAAGTCGCTATGAAGCCACCCGGCCACCTCCTCTGGTATATCAGCAGCGGAAACGAAGGCCTCGGCACCCAGCAAGTGAAAGCTACCTCCCGACTTCGCGAAGTCGTCAAAGGCACTCCCAAGGAACTCTTCAGCCGCTTCCACCGACCACGCACGGACAAATCGGATCGCAGTCGAAATTACGCTGAGCAGCGCCTCGCCCCAAGATAGAGGTAGGAACGGGGCTTTCGCCCCGCTCCCCCCTCCGAACCGTGCGTGCGGATCTCCCGCACACGGCTCTCCAGTCAGTGGTTTGCTCCGTTACGGAGGCTCGCGAATTCTATTTCTCGGGCGTCTAGCAGGC
>JANMLQ010000033.1:0-9391 GCA_031372635.1 Akkermansiaceae bacterium
CCCCCCCCCCCCCCCCCGCCACGTATCCAATCAACGATCACCCACGGTCTTGATCCACTCGCGGTGCAGCTTAGTCAGTTCATCCACCAGTTCAGGCATGTCCTTGAGTTGGTTGTTTTTTTCCGGGAGGTCTTTTTCCAGATTCACGAGGGACTGGGCGGTGCACCCCTTCCCTATCAGCTTCCATGGGCCTTTGCGCACTGCCCATGAATTACCGAAGAGCCAATGCAGGACTCGATCCTTCTTTTTCGCTGGGTCTGTTAGTAAGGGCATGAGATCGCTGCCATCCAGCTGATGATTTTCAGGTGCGGCGGCTCCGGCGAGTTTCGTGAAAGTAGGAAGCAAGTCGATGGTCATGGCGGGCGTGTTGCTGATCGCCCCGGCGGGAATCACGCCCGGCCAAGATGCGATGAAAGGCACGCGATGCCCGCCCTCGTGCACGCTACCTTTCTTTCCACGCAGCACGCCGTTGGCTGCGAAACCACGCGGCGCGGCGGGGCCGTTGTCTGAGTTGAAGATCACCAGCGTGTTCTTTTCGATTCCATTCTCGCGCAAAGCACCGATGACGGCAGCGACTGAGTCATCGAGTGTGCGGATCATTTCCTTGTAGGTTTCCACCGGTGATTTTTTATCGTCGGGATTTCTTCCCTGCCATGGCGCATGCGGTGCCGCGTGAGCCAGATAGAGGAAGAACGGGCGGGTCTTGTGGCGCACGATGAAGTCCACTGCGTGCTTCGTGAGTAAGTCGGTGCTGTAGCCTTTCTCGTTTTCAATCTTCCGGTCCTCCCACCAATCCAGCTCCTTAATGCCGTGGCTCGCGACATGCGTGTGGTAATCGACATTGCCGCCGAGAAAGCCGCAGAATTCATCGAAGCCATGATTCATCGGGTGAAACTTGGAGTCGTATCCGAGATGCCACTTGCCGATGAGTGTGCTGCGATACCCTTTCTGTTTGAGCAGCCGGGGAAGAGTCACTTCTTCCGGCGAAATACCCCATGCCCAGCGTTGCGCGGGGTTTTCCTTCCGCTGTTGGCGGAACACAGGTGATAGTTCCTCGTCAGGAATCCAGTTGCAGCGTTGCGGATAGCGACCGGTCAGCAACGCCGCGCGGGTGGGAGAACACATCGCGCCATTGCTATGGAAGTCGGTGAAGCGCACTCCGCTGGCGGCAAGCTGATCGATATGAGGCGTTTTCACCGCCGTGTTTCCATAACAACTGAGCGAGCCGTAGCCGAGGTCATCGGCAAGGATGAAGATGATGTTTGGGCGCTTGGCTTCATCGGCATGCAATGCGGCGATGGGAAACAGCAAGGCCGCAAGAAAGATCAGAACGGACTTCATCCAACTATTCATGTGAGTCTGTGTCATCCTTGTTTGGTGAACCGGACGGGACGGCCTCTTTGAGCAGGCGCTGTAGCATCGCTTTCAGTTCGGCCAGTTTATCCGGCTTCGATGCGGCGAGATCGTTCTTTTCGCCAATGTCGTTGGTGAGGTTGTAGAGTTGGTATTTGCCCGATGAGGCTTTCGCGGATTTCGCATTTTGGATGAGTTTCCAATCACCGGCTCTCACTGCCGCTTGGCCGGGTGACATTCCCGGAAGCAGGAGCGCGTCGTGGGGAGATTTTGCGCCCTGCACGAGCACGGGCCAGATGTCTTTGCCATCGAGCGGGAGCTTTTGTTCGAGCGAGCCGCCCGCGAGTTTTACCAAGGTGGGAAACCAGTCGATGATATGGATGGGTTCCCCGATCACTTTTTTCGCCGGGATTTTTCCGGGCCATGTGACGAAGGAGCACACACGGATTCCGCCTTCGTAGATGGTGCCTTTTCCTGAACGCAGCGGGCCATTGTCGGTCACGGTGCCCGGTGAAGGGCCACCGTTGTCGCTGGAGAAAACGATGAGGGTGTTTTCGAGGATTTTCTGCTCTTCCAGTGTGGCCACGACTTGGCCGATGGCTTCGTCCATGGCTGCGAGCATAGCGGCGTAGGTCTTGCGTTTTCCGGTTAGATTTCTGTAGGGCTTCAGATACTTGTCCGGCACCTGGAGCGGAGCGTGGACAGCGTTGAATGGCAGGTAGAGGAAGAGCGGCTTGGCTGTGTCACGCTTGCGGATGAGCTGGCAGGCTTCTTTCGCGATGAGATGCGTGGAGTAGCCTTCTTCCTTGCACGGCTGGTCGTTGCGATGCCAGTCCAGATCACTGTCACGCATGTGGGTGAAGTGGTCGATGATACCGAACCAAAGGCCATACTGTTGGTCGAAGCCGCGCTGGGTCGGTAGGTAGGCGGGCTGGAATTCACCGAGGTGCCACTTGCCAACAATCGCCGTCTGATAGCCTGCCTCGCGGAGTGCTTGTGCGAGTGTGCGTTCCGCCAGCGGCAGTCCCCATGCGGCGTGGGGTTTGATGACATTGTAAACGCCGGTGTGCGCCACGTAGCGACCGGTCATCAGCGAGGCTCGCGTCGGTGAGCAAACAGGCTGGACGTAGAAGGAACTGAGAACGGCACCTGCTTTGGCGAGACGATTGAGGTTGGGTGTTTGGATGTCTTTGCCGCCATTGAAGCCGGGATCGGCGTAGCCGAGATCGTCTGCGATGATGTGGACGATGTTAGGTTTATCCGTCGCCGCGAAAACCGGAGCACAGAGAAGCAGTGCGGCGATGAATGAGTGTGCGGTTTTCATGATTCAATTAGCGGCTTTAACTGGATAGCGTCTCACTTCCACGTCGTTCTTCTGCGGCGCACCGGGCGTGCTGCGGCCTGCGGTGATGAATTTTTCCAACATGATTTTCATTTCCGCGACTTTCTCCGGCATGGCTGCGGCGAGGTTCTTCGTTTCGCCGAGATCATCCGCGAGGTTGTAGAGTTGCACGGGCTGCGAGGCATCACCCTTCGCGCCGAAACCTCCGCCACCGGCACCGGGGATGTATTTCCAATTCCCCAGCCTGACAGCAGGCAGTCCACCGCTGGATGCGCTGACTGCGTTTTCACGGATGGGTTTCTCCTCACCGCGCAGCAGTGGCAGCATGCTGAAGCTGTCTTCTCCGGCGTTGTCGGGAAGCGTCGCGCCTAACAGTTCTGCCAAGGTACGGAAGACATCGGTTTGTTCGATGAGTTGATGGCACTCGCTGCCGGGTTTCACGGTGGCGGGCCAGCGCACGATGAACGGTACACGGTGGCCGCCTTCCCATGCGTCCGCTTTGTAGCCACGAAGAGGACCACTCGGATAGTGACCTTTTTCCTCAAGCTCCTTTGCTCCGATGTAAGAAGCACAACCGTTGTCCGAGGTGAAGATGACGAGAGTGTTCCCGGCCTCGCCGCTTTTCTCCAGCGCATCAAGCACACGACCGACGGTGGCATCGGTCTGCATGACGAAGTCCGCATAGGTGTTGAGGCCGCTCTTGCCTTTCCACTCATCCACTGGAGAAAGCGGTGTGTGCGGCGAGGTGAGCGGCAGATAGAGTAGGAACGGCTCGGGCTTTTTCGCGGCGTCGTTGATGAAGGCCACAGCGCGCTCGTCGAGTGTGGGAAGAATATTCTCCAGCTTCCAATCCTTCAACGCGGGGCCTTGCTTGCTGGCACGGTTATTCCCCATGCCAGACGACGGAAGAAACTCGCTCGGGATGCCGATGGTGCGGTCGTTTTCGATGAAACAAAACGGCGGCCAGTTAGGGACATCTGTGCCGAAGTAGGTATCGAACCCGCGTGTCGTCGGTCCGCCAGGGATGGGTTTGGAAAAAAGCTCGTTCCAGAATGTGATCTGCTCGTCCGTCGCCGCAGCTTTGGATTTCTTCGGTGCCTGGAGCAGTGATCGTTGCTCCTTCGTAAGCGGCCAATCCCAGCCGAGATGCCACTTGCCGATCGCGGCGGTGCGGTAGCCATGTTGCTTTGCAAGCGTGCCGATAGTCATGCGATCCGCTGCGATCAATGGCTCGCCGAAAACGCTCACAATCCCGCTCTGCAAGCGCGTGCGCCAGTGGTAACGACCGGTGAGCAACGAGTAGCGCGTGGGCGAACACACGCCCGAAGACGAATGGCCGTCGGTGAAGCGCATGCCTTGCGATGCGAGTTTATCGATCTGAGGCGTCGGGATTTTTCCGCGCTGCGGATTGTAACAGCTTACGTCGCCGTAGCCGAGATCATCGGCGAGGATGACGAGGATGTTCGGCTTTTCCGCAGCGGAGGCGGCGCAGACAAGTGCGAGGAGGATGGCAGGGATTTTCATGGGTTTTCAAAATCGAAAATCACTTACGCCTCGCGGGGCTGTTTTCATCCAGAGAATCGAACACCGCCTGCAATGACTTGCGCGCGGCGGCTTCCTTTTCCGGGTCTTTATTTTCATTCGGCGGCGCGGGTTCTTCCCAAAGTTCGACGACGCGCCGGAGGTCGGTCTTATTGTTGAGCATGTATCCGGAGTTGCGCACTTGGCGGTTGCCTTCGTGCTGGATGTGGACCCACTCGCGGGGCTGGCCGGGTTTCTCGAGAAGCCGAGGTGCGAAGCTGCGGCCATGCAGTTCCGCCTCAGGCAAGGGCGCGCCGGTCAGTTCGCAGAGTGTGGGAAAGAAGTCGGAGAAATCGACAAGGTCATCACTAACAGATCCCATCTTGATGTGGCCGGGCCAGCGGACGAGTAAAGGCACATGCGTGCCACGGTCCGTCATGGTGCCCTTGCCGCCACGGATTTTCTTTCCGTCTCCCCAGGTGTGGGTGAGTGCGCGGTCGGTTCCGTTGTCCGCGAGGAAGAAGACGATGGTGTTGTCCGCTATGCCCAAGTCATCAAGCGTGCCCATGATGCGACCGACGTGTTTGTCGAGACAGGCTACCATGTCCGGGAAAAATTTTGGGTCGCCCTTGTGGCCGGTTTTCGGCTGACGATAGCTGCGGTCTTCACTGTCCGGCGTGGGTTCCCATGGGAAGTGCGGTAGACAAGTGGCGTAGTAGGCGAGGAATGGCTGCTTCTTCGCGACGCTGGATTTGATGAAGTCTAAATGGAACTCAAGGTCCACATCCGGCCCGTAACGATCCTTGATGCGATCTGCGATCACCGTTCCGTCGCGGATGAGGTAAGGCGTCCAGAAGCGTGTGGTTTTATCACCCTTGTCATCGAAGATGCGCCAGGTCTGATAGTGATCGAATCCGAATGCGTTGATGGTGTTGTGCCGGTGTTCGAGTGAAATGTGCCACTTGCCCGCCAACTCGGTGGCATATCCTGCCTGTTTGAGTTGGCGCGCGAAGCTCGGCTGGTCCGGATGCACATGAACCTCTTCCTTTTCCTTGGTGTCGAGCACGGTGGTGAGTCCGTGTTTGAAAGGATAGCGCCCTGTGAAAAGCGACGCACGCGATGGCGAGCAGAAGGGATTGGAGAAACAACGGGTGAACTTCATGCTCTCGCTTGCGAGCTTGTCGATGTTCGGTGTCTTGTGCGAAGTGCCTCCATAGGCGGAAAGACATTCCACGCCGAGGTCATCGGCGAGGATGATGACGATGTTGGGTTTTTCCACGGCCACTGCGAGGGCAGGAATCATAAACGCGGCCATTAACAGTGATGTGCGAAGCTTCATGTGCGACAGTTTCCGGAATGGTAACAACGGACCACGCGCGGCGTGATGCCGGTGAAGATTTCCCAGGCGATGGTGCCGGCCTTGGCGGCGATTTCAGTCACCGGGATGTGAGGTCCGAACATCTCCACTTCGTTGCCTTCGCTCACGTTTTCCACCCCAGTGACATCGACCATGATCTGATCCATGGTGACGCGGCCGATGATGGGGCAGCGTGTGCCGGAAATCCACACGTCCGCGTCTTGACCGGAGACGTGGCGCGGGTAGCCATCGCCATAGCCGATGCCGATGGTGGCGACGCGCGTGGGCTTTGTAGTGACAAACTGCCGCCCGTAGGAAACGCCGTGCCCGGCGGGCAAGGTGCGCACGAGTGTGATGCGTGACTTGAGCGTCATCACCGTGGCGAGCATTTCCTGATGACCGGGCATTGGTGAAACGCCGTAGAGCATGAGGCCAGGCCGGGCGAGATTGCAGACGCCGCGATCATAGCCTAACAGACCAGCGCTGTTGAGCAGGTGCCGCCACTTGAAACGCTCCGGGCCGCCGAGCGTGGCGATGATTTCGTGATAGCGGGCGATTTGCTTGCGGGTGAAATCCTCGTCCTCATCGGCCGAAGGTAAGTGCGAGCCGATGCCTTCGATTTCGAGATGCGCGAGAGACTCCAGTGCGGTCATCGCATCTGGCAGTTGATCTAGCAGGAAACCGCCGCGGCCCATGCCGCTGTCCACGGCGAGGTGGACTTTGAGGCGCTTACCGGCGGACGCGGCGAGGCGATTGAAATGCTCCGCTTCCTCCAGTGTGGAAAGGCACGGCGTCCATTCACGCGCGACGATTTCCTCGCGCTCGCCAGCCCAAGTGGCTCCTAACAGGTAGATCGGAGTCACCACGCCTGCGCTGCGGATGCGGCGGGCTTCGCCGACGTTGGCGACACCGAAGAAGGCGATGTCGTCCACCGCCAGCGTGCGGGCGATTTCTTCAAGGCCATGGCCGTAGGCTCCGGCCTTGACCACCACCATCATTGCTCCGCCGCAGGCTTTGCGGGTGGCGGCGAGGTTTCCTCTCAGTGCGGCAAGATCAATCTCCGCCCAAGCGCGCGGGGGTGAGACAGGAAACGCATCGTTCACAGGGGGAAGGTAGGCATCCGCCGGTGGCTGGCAAGCGCGGGATGGATTACGGTCGGACAACCGCCGCCACGCCAAATAACTCGCGCGGATCGGTGTCTCTGCCTGTTTCGACAATCAGCCATTGGCGGTCCACATTCAGCCGCACGGTGGCGAGGTGGCGGTGCGGCCACTGGTCCGGAGCGATCATGGAAAGGGCGCGACCGTTGCGCATCTGATAGAGGTGATAGGTGCCGCCGACGATTGGCTCGAAGCGGATTTCCGCCTCATAGACGAGCTTATTCCAGTTGAAGTGGTCGATGGCTTTCAGATACTGCTCGCGGATCTCGGTGAGCTTCTGTTGGAGATCGCGCTCCACTTCGGAAATGCCGCGGCTCTTGAACGAGGTGAGGTCGTTCGGAACGATCGGCGGACTGAGTGTGGATACCGGATAGGGCATGAAGGCCCGCGAGGGGCGGGTTTCAGGCACGGCGTTTTCAACGTCGGTGGTTACTTGCATGGAACGCGCGATCCGTCGTCCATGATGTGAGTTGCCGCAACAAAAAAAACCGGGAGGTCGCGGACGACCTCCCGGTTTCTGAATCGTAACGATTAGTTAGAGCCGGCTTTCAAGGGTGCCTTGAGGATCGGATTGGTGTCAGCTCCCCACATCGTGTCCTTGTCACCGCCTTGAAGCAGAGTTTTACCACCACCCACGAGAACCTTCTTGTCGGAAGGTCTCACGGACTCAATGGTCGCACTGCTGTCCAATCTTAGGATAACGGCCTTATTCTCATAAATGTCGGGATCGAAAGAGCCATCAGTCTGCCCGTCATAAACTCCGGCTGCGACGATAGGGCGGGCCGAGTTACCGGAACTACTGAGTGGGTCGGTGGTCGTTGCCATGATGTAGGCAAAACCTACTTCGCCTGCGGCCAGAGCTTTTCCAGAGGACTTTACGTTGTCGGGCTTCTTCGTGTAAGGAGTCTTCGCGTAGAACGGTCTTTCTTGGTCTATTGCTCCCGACGCGATCAACTGGCGGAAGTAGTCATTGGACGAGGATGTTCCAAAGACCATGCCCGTACCTGGATTGTTTTCTTCGACATCGGTAGCAGTAGCCGAACTGGGATAGGAGCCATAGTCCTCATTGAAAGTGAACAACGCCAATCCAATTTGTTTGGCGTTTGCAACAGCTTCCGCACGGTCGCCCTTTTTCTTCTGGGCGATGATTGCAGGCACTCCCACACCCGCAAGTGTGACAATAATTGCGATGACGACGAGTAGTTCCACTAGGGTGAAACCACGATTCAATTTAGGGTTCGTTTTCATTGGTTTTGTTTATGTATCGGTTGTTTATGGTGGGGCAAACGCCCCGGTTTTTTATGTAGAATCTTTGCGGAAAACCCGCAACGATCTGTTCAAAAGTAGTCCCAGCCCCCCCGGGCGCAAGAAGGAATTTCGTGAGGGCTGAAATGGGAATCAGCCCGGACGGCGGGACATGTAGTGGGCCACGGCTTCGGCGCGTGAGCGGACGTGCATCTTGGTGTAGATGTTCTTCAGGTGGCTGCGCACTGTCTCGATACTGAGTCCGAGTTGATCTGCGATTTCCTTGTTAGAGTAGCCCTTGGTGAGTAGGACGAGGGTTTCCTCCTCGCGTGACGAGAGGGAGATGGCGGGATCTAGGCCGCTGCCACGGCGGCGAAAGGATGCCACCACATGGCGGGCGATCTCGCTGGTCATGGGGGCACCGCCGTTCATCACATCGAGCAGAGCGGCGCGCAGGTCGGCGGGTTTGGTGCGCTTGAGGAGGTATCCGTCCGCGCCGGACTCAAGGGCGAGGAAGAGGATCTCGTCTTCATCGGATGCGGTGAGCATGACGATGGGGGTTTCAGGTAGGATGGCCTTGAGTTTGGCGGTGCATTCGATGCCGGACATGCGCGGGAGAAACACGTCCATCAAGACGACGTCTGGTTTTTCATGAGGAATCAAACGAAGCGCTTCCTCAGCAGAGGCGCAGGTGAGGACGCAGGAGAAATCAGGAAACGAGGAGATCAGGCGGCTCCAGCTATCGCGGGTGTCCTGCTGGTCTTCCACGAGTACCACGCGCAGTGGAGATTTGTTAGAGGCCGCGTCTTCCTGATCCGGCGGGTTGCGTTTCATCGTTTGGAGATTTCCTTTCCATCGGTGGCGGCGGGGCGACCGGAGAGTTTCGGCAGAGGGACTTGGAATTCCACTCGGCAGCCGGCTCCGGGTTTGCTGGTGATCTGGCAGCGTCCGCCGACTTCCTTCATGCGTTCGGTCATGTTGGCCAGACCGTTGCGCCCTGGGTCGGCCTTTTCAAGGTCAAAGCCAGTGCCGTTGTCCTCGACCACGACGATGAGGGTCTGGTTGCGGCGTTGGATGTGCAGGAAAAGCTCACTCGCGCATGAGTGTTTGGCCGCGTTGTTGAGCGCCTCTTTTACACCGAGCAGCAAGCTCCTGCGCACGGGTAGCTCGAAGACCACTTCCGGCAAATCGGCGTCCACATTCAGGCGGCAGCGGATGGGTGTGGATTCGAGAAAACGCTGCGCGTGTTTGCAGGCGTAGTTGGCGAAGTCCCGCAGCGTGTCGCGCCTGGAATTGACCATCCAGACGACTTCATCCATCGCTCCCGAGACGGCGCGGGCTTTTTCGCAAAGCGCTTCGAGCCTTGGCTTGACGGATGAACCGGCAGGTAGCTCGGTTTGCACGACCTCACCT
>JANMLQ010000037.1:0-23956 GCA_031372635.1 Akkermansiaceae bacterium
AGTGGCGAGGCTGGGTGAGACCGCAGTGGCGGCCACGGCTTTTTCACCGAGCACTTTCGCGGCCACGGCAGCTAACAGAACGCTGTCCACACCGCCGGAACAGGCGACGATTACGCTGCCACAGGAAACGAGGATTTCCTCAATATGACTGCGGCGTTTCTCTGTAAGTTCGGCGTGCTGCATGGGCGATTTCCGCAGCAGATTGGAACCAGATGGCGGGCGGCGCAAGTGTTCTCACTCTGCGGGTTTCCACGCTGGCTTGGGCGCGCGCTTGGGATTGCGGTATTCCAGCAGGGCGGCCAGCCAGATCATCCCGATGCCGCTGAGTTCGAGAAACCAGTTCATTTTCACACCAGCCACAGCGGATTTGAGAAACATATCGAAGTGATGGAATGACACCGCGCGCACGACGATGAAGGTCAGCAGGAATGCGAGTCCCACACACAGGATGAAATGTTTCCTCCAGAAAACGTGATAGCGAATGATGAGGAGGGCCGTGATGAGCAGGGAAACGGCGAGCACTCCCAGCACGAACCATTTCTGATACTCGCGGCGCTCTTGATACCATCCCTGGTTCCATGCGATCACGCGGCCGATGTCGGTGAATAGAGATTGCAGGTCGAGCTGTTTGTTGAGGCATAGCCCGGTCATCAGCAGTCCCACTAACAGCCAGATCGCGCGGCTGCCACGAGTGAGACCGGGAGCACGCCCGGCGCGGCGAGCAGCGAGCCAGCAAGTGAAGGCGCATGCGGCATACGCGGCCACGGTCAGCCAACCGATGAACGATGGATCGCCGATGGTGGGACGCCATTGGAGCTGTTGGATGAAGTGCATCATGGCCGGTGAAAATCAAAGTAGTGCCGTGCGCCAGTCGTCCTCTTTGAATCCGCAGAGCGCCCTGCCATCGCCAGTGAGAAACGGACGCTTCACGAGGTTGCCGTTTTCCGAAAGCATGCGAATGGCATCGGTTTCGCTGAGGGTGGGCAGGCGTTCCTTCATGCCCAGCTCGCGGTAGTCTGCGCCGGAGGTGTTGAAGAGCTTGCGGATGTCTCTGCCAGAGATTTGCAATGCGGACTTGAGTTCCGCAGGTGTGGGCGGTGTTTCGCGAATGGCTTTGACCTGATGAGGGACTTCATGCGCGATGAGCCACTTGAGCGCCTTGCGGCAAGTGTCGCAGTTCTGATAGGCATACACGGTGAACACGGCGCAAGACTGGCAGCCGCTAGGCGATGAGGCAAGGAAGTGCTGCGGCTCGGGCAGGGCAGGCGTATTAATCACTGGATCTACCGCAAAGTCGCAAAACCCGCAAAGGGACGCAAAGGGACGCAAAGAAGACTTAGCAGTTTCAATGACAGCTTTTCTCGGATGGCCTTCCGGTTTCATCCTCCCATTTTTCAGAACCCTCTGCGCCCCCTTGGCGACCTTGGCGGCTTTGCGGCTAAAATTTTCCATTTTCAGATGTGTAGGCCCTGACAGCTCAGGAAACTTGATTTCGCATCCGCAGCGGACAATGCTCCGCGCCCCGCGATGAAATCCGCACTGCTCGAACAAATCCGCATCGATCTACGCGCACGTCTCGATCGTCTATCGAAGGCTGCGCAGGAGGCACATGCCGCCGCCACCGATCCGGGCAGCAAAGCGGAGGGGAAATATGACACGCGCAGCTTGGAAGCGTCCTACCTCGCGGTCGGGCAGGCGAAACAAGTCGATGAACTCGCCGAAGCGCTGCGCATCTTCGAGGCACTCACGCTGCCGGACTTCGGAATGGATAATGCCATCGATGCCGGTGCGCTGGTGGAGGTGGAACTCGCAGGCGGCTCATCGTTTTTCCTGCTGGTCCCGGCATCCGGCGGACTGGTCGTTTCACATAGGGGTTTAGAAATCACCCTGCTCACACCAGCCAGCCCGCTCTATCAGAAACTGCTCGGCCTGCGCATCGGCGATACGCTGGAAGAGCCGGCGATGAGAGTGATTGAGATAGAGTGAATAGTTGACTGCATATCTAGCGCGGCGAAGCTGAAGATCTAAATTTCACGGATGGAAGTGACGGCACGCGCCCGGCAGAGTGGATACGCACCGCAGGCACTTTCAATGTTCCCGCAGGCGCGACAAACGCGGATGGATACGTGCGCCTCACCCTGCGCCACGACTACTCCCGTAAACTCTGGGATCTGTTCATCGACGACAAACTCGCCGCCGCGAACCTTTCCTTCGAGACAAACCTCATTGCCAACGGATCGAACCCAAATCTGTATGACCGGGACAGCATCAAACCCGGCACCGGCAAATCGTTTCTGGATGCCTACATGGACTCGCTATGGCTGAATGTCTCAGGCCGAGGCGGTGCCTTGGTGTCTTCCGGCGGGCAGATTCCAGCCCTGGAGTTGCCTGCTCAGGTGGCGGTCGGCGCACTGAAAGGTTCCCTTTCCGTCGGTAGCGATGGAGCGGCGAACTACACCATCCCCATCGACATTCCAAAAGGCACGGCGGGTATGGAACCGAAGCTCTCCTTTTCCTATTCCAGCAACACCGGCAACGGCCAGTTGGGCGTGGGTTGGTCTCTCTCTGGCCTCCAGCGCATCACACGCGGCCCTGCCACGGTGGCAAAAGATGGCATCTATGATCCCGTGGACTTCGATGAAAACGACCGCTTTTTCCTCGATGGGCAGCGTTTGATCCGTGTGGGTGGTTCTGCGTATGGCACTCCAGAATCCGAATACCGCACCGAGAATGATTCCTACGCGCGCATCATCGCGAAGGGCAGTGGCAGCACGATCACCTGGTGGACCGTGGAAACCAAAGCCGGTCTAAAACTGATCTTTGGCGGCGGCGACTCCAGCATCACAGGAAACGGCGGCACACTTGCCTGGTGCGTGAATGAAGTGAAGGACACCAAGGGGAATTATTACTCCGTGGACTACGTGGGAGCGGCGAGCGCGGACGGAAAATTCGATATGGTGGATCACCGGGTGAGCGCCATCCACTACACTGGAAATACCGAAGCCCCATACTGCCATGTCTTCTTCGACTACGAGACCCGCCCCGATCCGAGCCGTGCCTATTCGAACTGGATGGGAGTGCAGAACACGCGGCGACTTTACAAGATCCGCGTGCTTACCGGCAGTTTCGTCAATCATTCCTACCGCCTCACTTATGGGAATTCATTTCAGAGCGGCAGGTCGTTCCTGAAATCAGTCGCAAAACACGCGAACGATCTGGATTCACTCTCCATTCCACCTACCACCTTCACTTACGATGGCCTCCAGCCACTTCCAGATGGCAGCACCGAGAGTCCGATCTGGGAAAATCCCTACAGCACCAGCCTGCCGCGCTACAGTTCGGGACTGGACGCGACAGGGGAGGTGAATTCCATGGTGACGGTGAACACCGCGAAAACCAGCATCCGCCTCACCGGGGATGTCGCACGGGCATACACCCTGCCGACTCCGGGCGTGAACATCTACTCCAACTCAAGAATCCGCTTCGATCTAAACGCCTACGAATTGAAAAGCGGAGCGTTGATCGGGCTGGACACGGACAACGTCTATCAGAGCGCGGCTTCCACCCTGATCTATCGCATCGGCGGCACGGGTATCATCAAGATGGCGGACGGCATGAACTTTGCAGGGACCAAGGTGGATTACGATCCCCCGAACACCTGGAAGACCTTCGATCTACCCATCGGCACACTGGGCACCGGCTTGAAAACCAGCCTCATCCTGATGTGCGTGGACAATGACTCGACCGATGGCGAGGACAGCGTGACTTTTTCAAACGTGAAAATCTACCGCACTGGAGAAAATCACGCCAATGTCAGCCCCATCGAGTTCAACGTGGATACGGAACTCCCCAGATTCACCGATGACGATGGCAATGACATGGGAATCGTCCCAACCGATCTGAACTCGGACAGCCTGCTCGATTTCGCGGATTGGCGAGCCATCGACTACACAGTGGACGCAGATAACAATGTGGCCCCCAAGTTCAAAGGGGCGGTTTACATGAATACCGGAAGTGAAGTGGACAGCGGTTTCGTGCAGAGCCTCACTTTCCGTCCCGACGCCCTGCCTCTAAGTACGCAGCGCGACTACGCCACGGCCCATGCGATCAACCGGGCCAACCACGTCACCGCGCAGCCGACCGACATCGACGGTGACGGAATCCTAGACCTGCTCGTTTCCACCAACATGAAGTTCACCACTGCGGGGGCTTTCAAGAACACCTATGATTTCTACGCGCATAATGGCACTGACTGGGTGGCCAAGCCCGGCTGGAACCTGCCCTTCACCATTTCCACGGTGGATGGGAAATCCCTTCAAACCAGGCGCGACGACTACTTCCAGTGGGCGGATATGAATGCGGATGGATACCAAGATTTGGTGGTGCGCACCAACGGCTGGGGGAAACTACTGAGCCGCAGCACCGGCAGCCTGCTGGCAGGAACCAACACGAGCGTGGTGTTCCTCAACAAAGGCAAAGCTGGCCCAGGCTGGGTGATGGATACCACGCGCGCGCTTCCCGCCCAACTGCTGGAAAATGGCGAGGACGTGGGGCGCAGGCTTCTGGATCTCAATGGCGATGGCATGCCGGAGTTGATAAAATCCCGTTTCGAGGGTGGCGGCACGGTGCGGGAAGTCCACAGGATGAAAAGTTCCGGATCCTACCTCTGGACTCCTAACAGCACTATCGGGAGTCTCACGGATACCTATGAACTGCCATTCAACCTCCTGTTTTCAAACGGGAATCCGACTGCCGCATTGCTGATGGATGTGAATGGCGATGGCCTTGTCGATGCCGTGCAGTCCACCGTGGACAATGGAACTTTTGATTTCAGAACCTGGCTCAACACGGGTGAACGCACCAACGTCCCCTGGCAGAAAGAAGGCGTCGTTTCGGAAAACAGCTACCAAACACCGATGCCGCTCCATTACGATCGCGGCAGTTCCGATACCAGCAGCACCTCCACCTACGGCTTCGATGCTGCGGACATCAATGGCGATGGACTGGTGGACATCCTCTATTCGGACGAGGAAAACGCGGCCACGACAGGCTCCGACGACCTCGTAATCATGAACACCGGCAACGGTTGGGAAAAGCGTACGAGCTGGGGCATTCCCGGCAACACCGGAATTTTCGCTAACTCCACGGAACGCGACAACGCCAAGCGCCGTGCCAAACTCATGGATGTCACAGGCGATGGCTTCCCAGATCTCATCACCGGCCTCATCTACTCATCCCCCAAGGTCTGGAAAAACAAATGCAAACCGGAAGTCCTCGCCACCGTCACCGATGGCTTCGGCTCCGTACTCGCCGTGAACTACCGGCGTCTCAACGACTCCACGCCAGTCGCAGGCTTCAACACCCGGGTCTATGAGAAATTCACCGGCACCCTTCCCTACGGCCAAGCGTCCATCATCGACTCCCGCCTCGTGGTTTCCACCTACACCGAGCCGGATGGCAACGGCGGCGTCCGCTCCCGTTCCCAGCGCTACGGCGATCTACGCTACGATCGGATCAACGAGACTTCCCTCGGCTTCGGCTTTATCGAGGCGCTCGATAACCGTAACGGCCAGCTCTCCCGCACCGACACCCGCCGGGACTACCCGTATGCAGGTAGCCCGGACACCGTTCAGACCTGGGTGTATGTGGACGGCACCGACATCACCCCAGCCTTGCCCTCAGTTACGGTCGGAAAAAAACGCCTCACTCTGGAAAAATATCTCTACAACGAATCGCCTTCCACCACCGGCACCGGTGGCATCATCCGTCGTCCCATTCAGACCGGCTCGGAAGTGACTCGTTACGACCTCCTCGGAAACATCGTCGGTAAAACCCTCACCAGCCAATTCTTCGATGGCTTCGGCTTTGTCACCGACTCCATTGCCCAATCCCTCGATGGCAGCACCGTGACCACCGTCAACGCCTACGATCACCACACCACCAACGGCCGCTGGCAGCTCGGACGCCTCAAAAACTCCACCGTCACCAAGTCCGGCGGCGGCAAGCCCACCCTCCTCCGCGCATCCGCCTTCACCTACGATGCCAGCGGCTTGCTGGAAACCGAAACCATCGAGCCTAACAAGCCCGAATTTAAATCCACAAAGACCTACGGACGCGATCGTTTCGGCAACATCACCAGCACCATTCTCACCGCTGGCGTCGTGACCCGATCCAGCACCGCAGGCTACGATTCGAGCGGACGTTTCCTCACCAGCGAAACCAATGCCCTCAATCACTCCGTCACCTACCAGTATGACACCGCGCGCGCACTGCTCTCCTCCACCATCGATGCGAACGATCACATCACCCGTTTTTACTACGATGACTTCGGCACCCTCACTCTCACCCAGCTCCCGGACGGCACCCAGGCCGGCGAGAGAACCGGCTACACCTCCAACGCCATCATCCCTTATTACGCACGCCAGCAGATTTCCGGCAGCATCGCCTTCTTCCGAGCCAAACAAAGTTCTGGAACCCCTGTCGCCAAGGTCTATCTGGACGCCCTAGGCCGCGAACTCGTCTCGGAAACCACTATCCTGCGGGATGCCAGTTCTTCAGATACAAGCCGCTATCAAAGAGTATTTTCCATAACGAGATACGACTCCCTCGGTCGCAAGTCCGCCGTTTCCCAGCCATTCTTCGATGGCGAAATACCCGGCTACACCAACATCAAATACGACCTGCTCAACCGCGTGCTCTCCACCACAAATCCGGACGCAAGCATGGATTCCCTGATCTCCACCCAGACCGTCACCCTCAACAGCCAACCACACACTTGGAGCCGGTCTATGAATCGCGGCGGCATGCAGTTGGAGCGCTGGGAAGACCAGCATGGCCGCATGGTCCAGTCTATGGACAGCTCCGGCCTCGTCACCACCTTCACCCACGATCAGGACGGCAGATTGAAAACCGCCACCGTCGGCGGCGTTAAACTCCTCGAAAACACCTTCGACATCCTCGGCAACAAAACCACCGTCTGGGAAGCCAACTCCGGCTCCTCATCCTCGCAATACAACGCCCTCGGCGAGGTCACCAGCACCACCAATGCCAATAGCCAGACCACCACCTTCACCTACGATACACTCGGTCGCCCCAAGACCACCACCCGTCACGAAGGAGTCACCTACACCGTCGATTACGACCCCGCCGGAAACAAAGGCAAGCCATGGCGGACCACCGGAACGGACGGCACTCTGGATAGCGTCCAATACGACAGCTATGGCCGCCCCATTTCCACCACCACCACCCGTCCATCCGGTGAAACCTTCGGCACCAGCACCAGCTACGATGCCCTTGGCCGTATCCACGCCAGCACCGATGCCGGAAGACTCACGGTCGTCACCGAATACGATCCCAAATACTCCTTCCCAGTCCACATGCGCATCGGCCCCGGCTCCCCCGGCGCCGGCACCGGCCTCTGGACCGCAGGCTCGTTTGATTCCCAAGGCCATGGCCATGATGAAATCCTCGCCCACGGCGTAAGCCGCAATGCCGAATACCATCCAAGGACCGGCCTCAGCACTTTGCTCCAGGCCACAAGAGATGGTTCACTCATCCAAGATTACGTCCCCACATGGGACAGCCGGGCAAATCTCTACAGTCGCAACAACAACCTGACTGGCCGCCTTGAAGTTTTCTCCTATGACACCATCAACCGCGTCACCGGCTCCACAGTCACCGCCTCCGGCGGCGGCACGGTTCCCCCCGCCGCCACCTACACCTACGACACAAACGGCAACCTCCGCACCAAACCCGGAGCCTCTCTCACCTACGGCGGCCCGCGCCCCCACGCCGTCACCAGCGCCACCCTCAAAGGCGTTTCCCACACCTACACCTACGATGCCGCAGGCTACCTGACCCACGACACCGTCGGCGGCAACGCCCGCCGCACCCTCGCCTGGACCTCCTTCGGCCAGCTTGCCGCCCTCGACTACAAAGGCGCGCCCGCCCTCCAGGACTTCTCCGGCGGACTCATCTTCGCCGCCAGCGATGTCCAGACCGACTTCCAGTTCGATTCCGGCGGAAACCGCAGCCGCCAGCTCAAGACCCGCATCGCCCTCGGCGGCAGCCGCCAGCTTGAGGAAACCCTCTACCTCGGCTCCTACGAGCGCGAAATCCACACCACCAAGACCACCGCTACAGCCACCCCGGATCTCGTCAAAACCGTCCACCGCCACAGCATCGGCGGCTTCGCGGCCTACATCCGCACCGAGAAACCCGGCCTCGCCACCAAGGTCAACCTCTCCCTCATCCTCAAAGACCACCTCGGCAGCACCGATCTCATCCTCACCGGCAGCTGGAACGGCAGCGCGTTTTCCAACATCCAGACCGAGCGCCAATCCTTCGATGCCTGGGGCGAGCGCCGCAGCGCCGAAACCTTCGTCACCTACCGCCAATCCGACAGCGACAGCTTCCGCACCAGCGCACAGGACTACGACCGCGGCTACACCGGCCACGAACAACTCGACGATTCCGGCCTCATCCACATGAACGGCCGCATCTACGATCCCGAGCTAGGCCGCATGCTCTCCCCGGACCCCTTCGTCCAAGTCCCCGAATACTCCCAAAACTTCAACCGCTACAGCTACGTCCTCAACAACCCCCTCAACCTCACCGACCCCACCGGCTACTCCTAGCTCAGCGAAGCCTTCCACGCCGCAGGCACCTGGCTAAAGGAAAATTGGCGGACTGTGGTGATTATTGTCGCTGCAATCGTTGTGGGAGCAATTTCCGGTGGGCTTGCGAGTGCTTGGGCAGTAGGCATGGTTTTTTCGCCTGCTACTTCCGCCGCAATAGGCGCAGGTGTAGGAACATTTTGGGGAACCTTCACTAGCTCGATACTGACAGGCGCAAGCCTCGGCGACGCAATCGTCGGTTCGTTAAAGGCTGGAGCAATCGCTGCTGCCACAGCTTTTGCCTGGCAGACCGCTCTTGAGTATGCTGTTAATTTAACCAATCCGAATCAGGAGGCGGCATTGTACAAAATTGACGGAAAAACTGGTGAAGTAAGTCAAATTGATCCTTCGTCTATTACGGACGGGTCGTTGCGCGGCGAAGCTTACATTAACGGCATGAATAACGACTTAAATTATGCAAAAATAAACGGAATGCTCAGAACTCCCGGACGAGATGTTTACCTATTGCATAATCCAAAAAATTCGGCTTTCGCTGATTTCTTGGAGTGTGGTCTTGATAAGCTTAGTGGTCAAAGTAAAATAGCAAGAAGCACAGCTCGGTTATTGGCGAAATTTGACCCTTCCTCAACCACGATTGTGGGCCATAGCCAAGGCACGATGATAGCCACAGATGCTCTTAATATTCTTGCCGAATCTCAGAGCATTGAAGGATTTCACATGATTTCCTACGGTTCCGCACAAAACGAAATCACGGCTCGTTTAATTTTATCACCACGGGGAGTCACATTCGGTAATTTTGCAAACCATCCTTTAGACGCAGTTGCGAATGTTGTTGGATTTAACTCACTTACCAAGCCTAATCCATATCGTTTTATCGGCTCTCTATTTGCGTCACCATTGCTGTTCACGGAGTCTTATTATAGCCCGCACTCCAGACCGTGGGGAGGTGGCTTCATCAAGTGGGCTCCATGGCTTTATGATACACCGCCTAGTGGTATTCCACGATCATATTGAACTAATTTATGAAACAAAAAATATTTGTTAATTTTGCAATTCTGGCGTTGGTGACATCCTGCGCCTCTCCGAGAATTCCAAAAGGCCCTTTTCCAAGAATGTATCGCACCCAAGCGGACCTGCGCCTATTTCGTGAAAACACGAACCGAGGTACTACTTATTGGCTAGATACTGCTCAGTGGCACTTTTTACCGGGCAATCAGAGGTGTGCTGAAGTTGCGCTGATTCCTCATGGCCATTCGATTAATGTGATCCGTGTTTGGTCGCCTGTCGAATTCCTGCCGCCAGGGGATTTCAAAATGCGTTTTCAAATACATTTTAAATCTGGAAAAAATTTAGATATTGATATGTGGATGACAACCGACAAATTTCAACAATATTTCGCGTATTTATAAAATTGCATGAATGGGGTCAAAGTAGAATGGCACTCACTTAAGCCACACGGCGGTTTGCTCCTTTGTGGGGATTTTCGCGGAAGACATGCCGCGGGGAGGTTAGCAGAGGAAATGAATGGGGTCAAAGTACACGGATTCACATCCCAGCATCAAAACTCGATTCAGCATGCTCTGACAAACACCTACTCTATTGCCCTTTCCTACGAAATTGCGAGCCTACCTGAGACTTTCCAAACACGAATGATAGCGCCGTTTCCCGCCCGGTGAAACCTCCGCCTTGGAACTTGCGTTCCATTCCCGCTCTTTGACATCCCTGCAACCATCCACCCTCGTCCCGCCGGAACGCTGGCGGGCGCGGGCAGGGTGATCTGTTGAAATCGTGGATCGTGGATGGAAGATGATCAATGCCTGTGTGAATCTCGTTTTCCTGCCTCCGCGCAAACCCTCCGCGCCTCGGCTTTTCTCGGCAAACCATCGCAATTTCCTGCATTCCTGCCTTCCTTATTCAATCTTCTTCACGCCCCCTTGGCGGCCTATGCGCCTTGGCCTTGCTCTCGCGCCCCGCTGCCGTGACAGGGAAAGATCTTTGTATCGCTTTGTGGCATTGCTTGGCAAAGTCGGCAGGAAATCCACCAAGCGGGAGGCATCCTCACTTGTGATCGAAGCAAGCGCCCGCCCCTCGCCGAAAAAGGGCTGGACTCTGAATCCAGTCGGGAAAACTTTTCTATTTCAAATACTCAGACCACGATTCCCGCTTCCCGGAAGGAGTAGTAGGGCAGTCTGCCGGGTGAGGGCTTACCGATGATGACGTGATCGAAAAAGCAGACCTGCATGAAGTTGGCGGCCTCCAGCAGGCGGCGGGTGATGAGTTCATCGGCTTTGCTCGGGCTGGGATCGCCGGACGGGTGGTTGTGGATCAGCACGAAACCGTAGGCACCGCGGGTGATGACCGGGCGGATGATTTCGCGCGGGTGGGCGTTGGATTCGTTCACCGTGCCGATCGAGACGATGGTGGTTCCGATGTGCTGCAGGCGTGTATTCAACACGGCGACGACGACTTGTTCCTGCGCGAGATGGCGCATCTGTGGTGCGAAGAATTCGTGGATGCGCTGCGGGCTATCGAGTGGGATTTCCCGCAACTGCTCGCGGGCGACGCGGGTGCCAAGCTCGAAGGCGGCGGCGAGTTTTGAGGCTTTGGCGAGTCCGAGGCCGTGTTCCTTGGCGAGTTCTGAAACGGGCAGGCCGCCGAGTGCTCCCATCGATCCGTATTTCGTGATCAGATCCTGGCCGATATCGATGGCGCTGCGGCCCTTGGTGCCGGTGGAAATGAAAAGCGCCATCAGCTCGGCGTTGTTAAGCGAGGCGGGTCCGAGCTGGGCGAGCTTTTCGCGCGGCCGCTGGTCGTAGGGGAGATCCTGAATCCGCGAGCTGAAGCCTTCGGATGGGGACAACGCGTTTGGTCCGTCGTGTTTCATGTTCGTGCGAACAAGCTGGCGGCTTGGCTGGCTGATGCAAGCCATTCCATCGGGATTTTCACTGGTCCGCGCGGCGAGGACGCTTAGGTTTTCCGCGATGGGCTGGATTTTGTTTTTCGATGGCGACTGCGCGCTTTGTTCACGTTCTGTTAGGATGGTCGCGCGGCTCGACAAGCGGGGAAATATTTCCTTCGCACCGCTACAGGGCGAATTGGCGCGGGAGATGGGATTTTCAAACGAGGGCGGCACGATGGTTTTGCTGCGGGAAACGGACGGCATGCTCAGTACGCAAAGCGACGCGTGGATTGAACTTGCCCGCGCACTCGGTGGCGGTTGGCGGGTGTTCGCCATCGCGCGTTTCATCCCGAAGCCGCTGCGGGATTTCGTGTATCGCTTCATCGCGAAGCACCGTTATCAGCTCATGGGAAAAGCGGACCACTGCGTGCTGGCGGATGCGGTTCTAACAGCCCGCCTGCGGAAATGATTCACGGCGATGGCGCGAGGGTCGGCGGATGGGCGCGGCCCTTGAGGTGCATCACCACGTTGGCGACTAGAATCAGTCCGCCGCCGGTCAGCAGGGTGGGCGTCAGCGTTTCATTCGCGTATCCGGAGCCAGCGACCCATGCGAGCCATGCGGGTAGAAACAAAGCGTAAAGCGCAGTGAAAACCGGCTCCGTGGTGTAGAGCAGCCCCGCTTCGGTGGCGCTGACGCGCGGTTGCCAGTGGTTCATCAACAGATAAGCACCCACCGAGCAGAACAATGCCAGCACCGCTACCATTCCGAAGGCTTGCCATGATGCGCCTGCGGTGAGTATGGCCGCCGGAGTGGGAGCGGTTAGAAAGGAGACGGGCACGAACATCACGGCGATTCCCACGCACATGACGAACGTGATCCGAGTGCCGCGATTTTTCTGATAGACCGGGTTTTCAAGAATCAGAATCTGGATGCTGAACAGTGCTGCGGCGATCAGCGTTTCCAATTCACCGCGACCGATGCTCGTGCTGCTGAGACTCACGCCACAAAGAATCGCGCCGCCCGCCATCACCAGCAGAGTCGCGAGCACGGTGCGGGATTCCGGCGGCTTGCGCAGACGTATGCAGGCGACCAGCGGCAGGATCACGCAGTAGGCTTGTGTTAGAAAAGCAGAGGTCGATGCCGAGGTGTGCGCGAGTCCGTCCGCCTGCAAGACCATGCCGATGCCACCCCAAAACGAGATGCGCAGACCTTGGCGGATTTCCAGGCGCGTGGGCCATCCGCTACGCCAGATGAAGGGCAGCAGGATCAGCGCGCCGAGACCGAAGCGTGCGACCTGAATCCACGCGGAAAGAAACTCGCTGCCCGCACCCGGAAGCCGCGACATCTGCTCGATGTGCAGCACTTTCACCACCGGAAAACTCAAGCCCCAGAGAGCGCAGGCGAGGATTAGGCAAAGGGCGGGCATGGCGTGCGCAGGCTTTTCCAAAACCCCTTTTGTGGAAAGCCCGGAATCCGCAATCCTGCCTTGAAATGCCGGAAACGGCGTGCATCCTCGCCGCCCGTCCATGGCAGGCCCTTCATTTCAAGCACTCCCAGGTTTCCGCGACTTCATTCCCCGTGAGTGCGCGGTCCGTAATTATCTGTTTGAAACGTGGCGCTCCGTCGCACGCCGATGCGGCTATGTGGAATATGAAACACCCATCCTTGAGGACACCGCACTCTATCTGAAAAAATCCGGCGGTGAACTCTCTGCGCAGCTCTTCCGCTTCGAGGATCAGGGCGGTTGCGATGTCACGCTGCGGCCCGAAGTCACCGCCTCGCTCGCGCGCCTCGTCGCCCAGCATCAGCGGGATTTTCCGAAGCCGCTCAAGTGGTTCGAGATCGGCCAGTGCTTCCGCTACGAAAAACCGCAGAAGGGCAGGGGACGCGAGTTCCATCAGTTCAACGTGGATATCATCGGCGAGGCCGGCCCCGCCGCCGATGCGGAGCTGATCGCGCTCGCCATCGAGACGATGCTCGCCTTCGGATTCGTCGCCGGTGACTTCGTCGTCCGCGCCTCTGATAGAAACGCGTGGATCACCTTCGCAGCCGCGCGCGGCGTGGCCGATGACGCGATGGCGGACTTCCTCAACATCGTGGACAAGATCGAGCGTGAGAAACCCGAAGTGCTTGAGCAAAAACTCGCCGTCTTCGGAATCACCACCGCGCAGGTCCGCGCCTTCATCGCCGATCCTGCGAACGCTTCTCCCGCTTACCTCGCCATCCGCGACGATCTAACAGCCCGCGGCCTTGGCGGGTTCATCGAGCTGGATCTCTCCATCGTCCGCGGCCTCGCTTATTACACCGGCGTCGTCTTCGAGGTGTTCGACTCGAAGAAGTCCATGCGTGCCGTCGCTGGAGGCGGCCGCTATGACACACTCGTCGCCACCATTTCAGACGGAGCCGTCGATCTTCCCGCCACCGGCTTTGCGATGGGTGATTACGTCATCCGCAACCTCATCGAGGAAACCACCCACGCCGCGATGCAGATGGAAGTCTGGCTCCAGCGCAACAACGCCAACTGCGATGTCTATGTCGTCATCGCCGATGAAACGAAACGCGCCCAGTCCCTCAAGCTCGTCACCGAGCTTCGCCGCGCCGGAATCTCCGCCGATTTTCCGCTCAACCCTGCGAAGGTCTCCAAGCATTTCCAGAGCGCCGAGAAATCCGGAGCACGCTTCGCACTCGTCGTCGGCGCTGAGTTTCCCGAACTCAAACTCAAGATCCTTGCCAGCCGCACCGAAGAAACCGGCAACGCCGAAACCGCCGTCGATTGGCTCGCCGACCGCCTCCAACAACCTGACGGGCCGCTGCTCGCCTGAAGAATTCAACCACAGATGAACAGGATGGACGCAGATGGAAGAGATGGGATTCATGTCAAAGAGACCGAGATCATTATCGGTTGCGCGTTTGCCATTCACAATGCTTTGGGTCATGGATTTCATGAAAAACCCTATGAGGAAGCGCTTGCCGTTGAATTCCGGTTTCAAGGGATTCCCTTTACCCAGCAAGGTCGCTTTCCGATTCATTACCGCGACGTGAAAGTCGGAGAATACATCCCCGACCTCGTCGTTTTTGGCAAAGTTATCGTTGATACCAAAACCATTGATCGAATCACCGATCATGAAGTCGGTCGCATGCTCAACTACCTGCGTGCAACCGGCATACAGGTCGGCCTCATCTTCAACTTCAAGCATGCCAAACTTCAATTCCGCAGAGTCACACTAACGAACCCTTCGCCACCTGATCTCCATTCTTAATCCCTTTCTTCCATCTGCGTTCATCCCGTTCATCTGCGGTTGAAAAATCTTCATCTCCCACTCCCATGCGCTCCCACCATTGCAACGAACTCCGCGAGTCCCACATCGGCCAAACTGTCACGCTCATCGGCTGGGTGAACTCCGCCCGCGATCACGGCGGCGTGATCTTCATCGACCTGCGCGATCGCGAGGGTCTCACGCAGTGCGTGTTCCATCCCGATCAGAATGCGGAACTCGCGAAGCTCTCGCATACTTTGCGTGAAGAGGATGTGGTGCAGGTCAGCGGCATTATTTCCAAGCGCCTCGAAGGCACGACCAATGACAAGATCGGCACCGGCGCGATCGAGATCGTCGCCAAGGAACTCACCATCGTGAACAAGGCGGACGTGCTGCCATTCCAACTCGATAAGGAACTTTCCAACGAAGACCTGCGGATGAAATACCGCTACCTCGATCTGCGCCGCGCACGCATGAGCAAGAACATCCGCCAGCGCAGCGTGATCACTTCTGCTGCACGTCGTTATCTCGACGAATCCGGTTTCTTTGAAATCGAAACGCCGATCCTCTCGAACCCTACACCGGAAGGCGCGCGCGATTTCCTCATGCCCTCACGCCTCAATCCTGGTCGTTTCTACGCGCTGCCCCAAGCGCCGCAGCAATACAAGCAGCTCATGATGGTTGCCGGTTTGGAAAAGTATTACCAGATCGCCCGCTGCTTCCGCGACGAAGATCTACGCGCTGACCGCCAGCCGGAATTCACCCAGATCGACATCGAGGCCAGCTTCATCGGCCAAGAGGACATCATCCGACTCGTCGAAGGTCTGTTAGCTTCGATGTTCAAGGCCGGACTCGGAGTTGAAATTCCGAAAACCTTTCCGCGCATGACTTATGCCGATGCGATGGACATCTACGGCTCTGACAAACCGGACACGCGCTTCGAGATGAAGATCACCGATCTCGGCGAGGTGTTTTCAACCACCGAGTTCAAGATCTTTCGCAGCATCATCGACGGCGGCGGCGTCGTGCGAGCCATCAATGCCAAAGGCTTTGCAGGCATCACCACCGGCCAGATGAACCGCCTCAACGAAATCGCTGTGCAAGCCGGGCTTCCGGTGAAAAACCTCGCCTTCATCAAACTCGAAAACGGCGAATACAAGAGTCCACTCTGGAAGGTTTTCAGCGATGCTGAAAAAGCAGCCGTCATTTCCAAACTCGATCTCGCAGAGGGCGACATCGTTTTCTTCGCAGCCGGCTCACGCGAGTCCGTCAGCACCATCCTCGGCCGCGTCCGCTGCGAGTGCGCGGTGATGATGGAACTCAACAAAGACCCCAACCAGTTCAACTTCCTATGGGTCGTCGATTTCCCACTGCTCGCCCACGATGAGGAAACCGGTCACTGGGGAGCGGTCCACCATCCATTCACCCGCCCGCATCCCGAAGATGTGGCGAAGCTCGATGCTGGTGACTACGCGAATGTGAGAGCCGTGGCCTACGATGTGGTGCTCAACGGCTACGAACTCGGCGGTGGCTCGATCCGGATTCACGAGAAGGATCTGCAAGCCAAGATGTTCAGTGTGTTAGGAGTCGGCCCGGAGGAACAGCAGATCAAGTTCGGCCACATTCTCGATGCCTTCCGCTTCGGTGCGCCGCCGCACGGTGGTCTTGCGCTCGGCCTTGACCGCATCGCCATGCTTATCGCCGGAGAAGACAGCATTCGTGAAGTGATTGCTTTCCCAAAAAACAACAAGGGCGCGGACCTGATGGCGCAGAGTCCCTGTGAGATCGGCTTCAAGGAGCTTCGCGAAGTCTATATCCAATCCACTTGGAAGGACCCAAAGCTATCCAAAGAGAAGGCCACCGCAGCGGAATAGGAAACTACTCCGCAGGTAGCACCTTCGCGCCTTTGAGGAAGGCGATGGTCTTATCGAGGTAGGAGATGTATTCCACGCGCTGGCTCGGGGTGACGCCGTTGGGCATCAATCCAACTGCGAGATCAATGCGGAGTCTGGCGTCGATGAAGAGTTTTAACGCCTCGGAGGGTTTGCGTTGATACCAGGCATCGACGGCGATTTTTCCGATGAGGACAGCGGATCGGTAGTGGGCGCGTTTGCCATCATGGAGTTTGGATGCGAACTCGTAGGATTGAAGTGCGCCTTTGCCGTCACCGGCGGCTTCGCGGGCAGTGCCGAGGCTTTCGTGGATGGAGAGGCGGAGTTCGCGCATGTCGGCGATTTCCCTGTGCATCTGCTTCACTGCGAGTTCGATGTTTTTGGCGGAGTTTTCGAGGGCATCAAGAGCCTTGTCCGGTTTGGCGGGATCGTATTCGCGGAGTCCTTTGCGGAGGTAATGGGTGGCGAGGCAGAAGTGCGCCCGGAATCCGGGCTCCATGCCGCCCTGGAGATGAATGGCCTTAGTGTACCATTGCACCGCTTCCTCGTCGCGCTGCATTTGGCTGAGCACATTGGCGCGATTGACCGCATGTCCCGGCTCGAAGGGGTGGAGGCGCGATGCGCTCTGATAGTCGTCCAGCGCGAGTTGCGCGGCATCAGGAAAAAGCGTGGAGTCCTTGGAAACGGAAATCACCTGATAGAGGACGGCGCGTTCCTGAAAAAACGCAGAGTGCGGCCAGATGCGGATGGCATCGGTGAGGGCGTCGATTCTCGCTTCCGCCGAGGTGGCGGGGTTCTTGCTGAAATGGGTTTCCCAAAGTGTGCGGGTTGTTAGAAGTCCTTTCCATCCGGAGGGCAGGAGCAGGAGCGCACAGGCTGCGGCAGCCAGCGTGAGGATCACCTTGCTGCCGGTGGTTTTCGCGCAGGGAGGCTGCGGCTGGCTGCGTGAAAGCATGCCAAGGGAGATGCCCAGCAGGATGGCCCCCGGCATGAGGTGAAAGACGAAGCTGAACGAGGACTGCACCATCATGCCGGCCAGTGCGGCTATCCCGGCGAGACGCCAGCAGTCGCCCGCGTCCGGGGATTTTCCGGAAGGATCGAAGAAGCTGCGCAGGAGGGCGGCGACCACCAGGGTGATCATTAAGCCGAGCAGCAGGCCTGCGCCGATGAGGCCGTAGTCCGTCGCCGCTTGGATGAGTTCGTTGTGAGCCAGTTCCGGGCGGTGGGTGAGGGTATCGCCCTGGTCCTTTGCATTGAGGAAAGGGAAGCACTCCCAACCGAAGCTTTGTGCGCCGCCACCCGCCATCGGGTGGGGCCGGATGCAGGATATTGCGATTCCGAGCAAATAAAGGCGGCTGTTGTTATCCATCATTTGCGTGATGCTCGCCCCCAGTTGGCGCTGGTTCTGGGCATCCGTCCAGCCGAGGAAAAGGAAAGCTCCCAGTCCGATTCCGATGAGCGGCAGGCCGATCAGCAAGGGAGCAAACCATCTGGCTTTGCGTTTTTTCCCGATGATCAGAAGCACAGCAGCGAAGCCCCCGCAGGCGACGGCAGCACCAAGAATGCCGCCCCGCGAGTGGGTGAGCCAGACGCCAGCGAGCGCGGCTGCGGCGAGCAGTCCCCACAGGATACGGGTGGGCATGCGGTGGTTTCCGAAAAACGCGCTGGCTCCGACCATGGCGGCGGAGGCGATCAGGTAGTTGGCGGCTTCATTGTAGTGCGTGAAAAACCCGGTGATCGCCCTGCCTGAGGCGCGGGCCCGGAAGACAGGGGTGAAGTCCCTGTCCGCGAGTTGCATCGCGATCACGATCAGATTGGCCAGCAACAGCAGTGCGATGCCCCATTGGAGGATTCTTTCGGCAGGCACGTTTCCTGCGATGGAACGGACCGCCACGAAGGATGCCAGAACTCCTGCGGCGAGAAGAAAATCGGCTTGTGCGAACTCGACGACCGGTGAAATCGCAGCCCGCCAGCCGAACCAGCCGATCACCAGTGCGCCGAGCGCGAGAGTTGCGAAATCTGCCGGGGCTTTGCCGCGTTTCCAAAACGTGGGGATCGCAGGAAGTGCGGCTAGTCCGAGGCAGATCATCGCCGGCCCCCAGGTCCAAGGCCTCGTTTGCGGGCCGATCAACACCGCGAGCACGAGCGCGAGAACCAGGAAAATGGCGGAAATTACGGGCATGGCGGGAATAAATGCTGAAAACCTGAGATTCTGAAAGTCTGGAATCTCAGCTTCTCAGTTTCTTGGATTCTACTGAAAAATCACTTCGCACCGCGGCCGAAGAGCACGGCGGGAATCGTGCGCAGCAGGATCGTGAAATCCAGCCAGAGCGACCAGTTGTCGATGTAGCGGAGGTCCATTTCCACCCACTGCTCGAAGCTGGTGATCTTGTTCCTGCCGCCAGCCTGCCACTCGCAGGTGATGCCGGGTTTCACGCTGAGACGGCGGCGGTGCGAGATGTCGCAGAAGGCCTCTACTTCATAAATCGGTAGCGGTCGGGGGCCGACGAGGCTCATTTCGCCCTTCATCACGTTGATGAACTGGGGCAGCTCGTCGATGCTGGTTTTCCTCAGCCAACTGCCGAAGGGGAAAACCCTTGGATCCCTGTCCAGTTTGAAAACCGGGCCGTCCATCTGGTTACCGTGCTCCTTCTTGATTTTTTCCAGCAGTTCCTCGGCGTTGGACACCATGGTGCGGAATTTCCACATGCGGAAGGGCTTGCCGTAACGCCCCGAGCGCATCTGGGAGAAGAAAACCGGAGCTCCGGGGCTTTTCAGCCGGATACCGATCATTGCAATGAGCCAGAGCGGGGAAAGCAGCACGATGGCCGCCACAGCCCCCACGCGGTCCAGCACATCCTTGCACAACAGTTCATAAGAAAGCTCGGGGGTGGAGCGCAGCACCAGCATCGGCTTGTCTCCCACCGCGTCGAACACCGGCCTGGCGATCTGCGTGCGAATGAAGGAGGCCGAGATCCATGCTTCCACGCCTTGCAGCTCGCAGGCCTCGACGGCACGCGCGACCTTGTCGAATCCGGTTTCCCTAGCCACGAAAATAACGCGGCTGATGGACTCCGCCTTCAGAAGCACGAACAGATCCTCGACCGGCCGTGTTTCAAGATCGAAATGTTCGACGATGTGCCAGTCAGCGGTGATCTCCGTATCGAATTCAGCCAGCATCTTGTCCATTTCTCCGCCAGAGCCGGCGAGGATGACGCGTTCCTTATGGGCTTCCGTCAGGCTGATGCGCTTGAGGCGGGCGGTAGTGATGCGGTCACGGGCCAACAGCAGGAAGAATACCAGCAGGAAGCCGATGCCGAGGACCAGCCGCCGGGTGTCCATCAGCTTCGCGAAGATCGCGAACATTCCAATCATCAGGGCGATCACGATCAGCGCCTGAATCAGTTGGAAGATCGCCTTACCGGTGGTCTTGGTCCGCAGGTGGCCGTAGAAACCGAAGCGTTCAAGCACCAGCGGCGTGAAGGGAACCGCGATGTAGAGCAACCAGTTGATGGAGTCCCGCCTAGCGTCTTCGTCACCACTTTGCAGGAAGAGCCAGAAGTCCCGCATTTCCCAAGCCAGCCAGAACGACAGCCAGACCAGCAACGCGTCTGTCAACTGTAGCGCCTGGATTCGGAATGCGTCATTACGACTGATGGCCATGGGTCTAAAATGGAGGACAAAGCGGGAGGTGCCGCAAGAATCCTGAAAATACAGCTGACTGCAATACCAGAAATCCGCGCAACGTGATTGCGTGTGCCATGGAATGCCGCCTGATTTTGATTGGAACACCGCGTGAACCGTGTTGCCTTGCCAGCCCGCATGCGCCGTTTTCAACTGACTGGAACCTTGGTGGCCCTCGTGCTGTTGCTTTGTTTGCTCTGGGCCTATCGCTTCGAGCGGACGGGGCAGCCAGTCGTCAGGCTGGCGGATCTCAGGGCGGCGGCAACGCCCATGCCGCGCGTGGAGTGGCTGGAGGATGCGGACGGATTGAAACTGCGTCTGCGAATGGAGGCAGGCAGTCCCCCGTTGGCAGTCCGCCTCCGCATCCCGGCGATGTTGACGGCGGATCAGTTACATTTCCGTTTCCGCATGGCCTCCAGCGGGCTCGTGCCCGGCCCGGAAATTTGGGAGGACGGCAGGTTCATCGTCGAGTGGCATCAACCCGGCGGAACCACGGGCTGGGAAAACGTGCCCGTCTGCTCACTCCGGCTCGATCAAGGCGGGGAGCTTCAAAACAGCGTGCTAGGCCCGGATCACAGTCCCGCCGTCCCCATGCTACGGCTTGAGCACCTCGGCCGTTCCGGTGAGTTCGTTCTATCCGATCTGGAAATCACACCGATCCGTGAACGGCTGCTCTGGAAGATAGGCCGCTGGTTTCTGCTGGCGGGATGGCTCGTGTGGCTGGCCGCGTTTGTGAAATCCTGGCCGGGCATCGCCCGATGGCGGGCGCTCTCGGCGGCGGGAATTGTTGCCTTGACCGGTATGCACTTCGTCATCCCCGGACCATGGAAAATCCAACGCTCGATCTATCCGGAATTCCGGCTCGGCAATGAGGCGGCGGTGAGCACCAGTCCGGCCCACGCGGTTGCCGGAATGGAAAAGTGGATCCGCTCGATACCGCTGGGTGAGCTGCCCGCCATGGGGAAGTTGCCCGATACAGGAAGCTGGGTGCTTAAGGTAAAATACCGGATTTCCCAGGCCAGGCCGTTTCTGCATGTGCTGCTGCTGTTAGGCCCGGTGCTGGCCTGCGCATGTCTCGTCGGCAGGAAGCCCGCGCTTTTCCTCGGAATCCTGCTCGGCATCTCCATTGAACTTGCCCAATTCGGCTTCGGCTATGGTTTCGGCTGGGACGATGTGCTCGATCTGTTCAACGACGCGGTCGGCATCGCGTTCGCCATGTTGATTCACCGCAATCTTGTCACGCGTTTCCCGACGAGTTGGTTTGCTAGGACGGACTGAGTCACGGATGTCGCGCCCATTTTCCCAGTCTGCCATTCCAGCCGTCGAGAGTGGCCTCGACTAACAGCGGCAGTCTGCGTGGTCCATCGAGCCACGTCGCCGCCACGGCATAAGCCAGCGCCATCGCCATCGCGGCGAGTGCGCCGGAATGCCTTCGCTTGAGCCACACCATGTTACGGACCTTGTAGTAGAGCTTCCAATCCGCGAGGCCGCATTCGTAGAAAAGGCTTTTCCCCAGCAGGCTGAAGCGCGTGATCGCTGCCGGCCCCGGATGATCCATGATCGCCTTCACCGCAGCTTCCTGCGTGAACCCCGCCTGCTCAATGCGTAGCGGATATTCCTCATCCTCACCGCGGATGAACAACTCGCCATTCACCGGACCCACGGCTTCACGGACTTCCCGTGGCAGCAGCGCACCCGTCCAAATGATGCGGCTTCTAACAAAATTCCCCGGCGGCATTTCTTCAAACGATTCCACCATCTGCCAGCCACCGTTTCCGTGATCCACTTGCAGCGGCCAAGTGAAACGCCCCGTCTTCGGGTCCACCTGCATCGCATGGCGCACCACGCGCGCATCCCACGGCTTTTCTAACAGCGCCTTTATGGCTGCACTGCGTGGCCACGAATCATCGTCCAGAATCCACACCGCGTCGGCACCTTTGGAAAACGCGAGGTCCATCGCCTCCTCCACGCCGCCCGCGTTGCCACGGTTCTCCCGCATCCGGTGGACGATGAGCTCAAAGGGCAGTCCCTCCATCGTTTCCAATGCCGCCGCAGTATCATCGTTGGAAACATTGTCCGCCACGATCACGCAGTCCGGTGGTCTGCTCTGATCCGCCAGCGCCCTCACGCACAAGACCGCCGTCTGCGCACGGTTCATCGTCGCAAACACAACTGCGATGCGGAGGTTTTCGTTCATGAGGTCGTCAGCCGTTTGACCGCCTTGCAGCCCTTCGCCGCAATCCATAACACACCATCCGCCAGCCCATTCAGATAGGGATCATCGAAAAGCGTGATGCCATAAGCGCGGCGAATCGCGCGGGATTCGATGTGTTGCCTCTCTGCGGCAAGAATGCTCTCCATGTCGCGCGTTTTTCCGAGATGGCGTTGCGAGGCATTCGCTCCATGCAGCCGGAAATCAGCCACCGTGAGTGGGACGTGCTTGAAGCGTTTTCCCGCAGCATCCAGGCGGGCGTAAAACTCGCCGTCCATCACATAGCGGAAGTCCGCACGCAAGCGGTGGCCTTCATCAATGACCGTCGCTCTCCGATAAAACGCCGCAGTGGATCCGATGTAGCAGTGATGATGCACATGGATGAAACGCGACCATCCCGGCGCAGTGACACGCCGCAGCAACGTGCCGGATTCATCCACGAAATTCCAGTCGCCATACACCACATCTACAGTCGTGTTTTCTAGCAGACTTTTCATTTTCAGCAAACTTCCGGGCAGCAGCCGATCGTCGGCGTTGAGCCACATCACCCAGTTTCCCTTCGCGCGGTCGAAGCCCTTGTTGATCGCATCCGACATCCCCTGATCCGGCCCACTGCTCCATGAAACATGCGGAAACCCTGCCGCGATGGCCGCGCTCTCATCGCCGGAACCACCATCGATCACCAGATGCTCGCAAGTCACTCCATCCTGTGCGGCCACACTCCGCAGGCAGTCTGCGAGGAAGCGACCGTAGTTGAGCGAGGGCGTGATGATCGTGAAATCCACAAACCGATAGATGCTGGAAAACGGAAATGCTGGGAAGCCGAAAAGCGGCTCGTGAATCGCAACCAACAAAAAAGGCGGCCAGTGGCCGCCTTCAAACGCAGAGCATGTCTTGCTCGATCAACCAATCATCCCGACGATTCTTGCTGCTACTTTTTCCGCGTGCAAACGATCGCACCAGATTTCGGAAATCCGTGCGGCCTTTCGTTGCGCACCGTCCCAATGTTTTAGTTCAGCACTCAATGCGGCCAGATGATCCAGCGCCGCATCACTCTCCGCCAAGGTTCCCGAATTCTCCGAGACGAACCAATCAAAGCTCGCCATCGAAACCGAACGCCCTGCCACCACCGAGCAGCCAGCACACAAAGCTTCCGCCGCCGCGATTCCGAAACTCTCAAAAGCGGAAGGACTGTAAAAAATTTGCGAATCCGCCAGCAGTTCTGCTAGTGCGTCACGCTCCATCCTGCCGCATAGCCGCACCCTTTTCCTTTTAGGGTCGCCCATCCTGCCATGCCAGTCGTGCATTTCCGCAGTGGCCTTGCCTGCGATCACCACACACACGTCGCTGTCTTTTGCAAGCAGACCGTCGATTA
>JANMLQ010000047.1:0-9493 GCA_031372635.1 Akkermansiaceae bacterium
ACACCGGACCCGACGCCTTCACCTACCACGCCAACGATGGCAGCCTAAACTCCAACATCGTCACCGTGAACCTAACAGTTTCGGAAGTCGCCGTCACCACCCTCACGAATGGCAGCTTCGAGTCCGGCTTCACCGGCTGGATCACCACAGGAAACGTCGCCATCCAGAGCGCCTCTACCTACTACGCACCCACCGATGGCTCCAAACTCGCCGCCTTCAACTCCGGCCACACCAGCCCCAACGGCACCGTTTCCCAATCCATCAACACCGTCGCAGGACAAACCTACACCCTTCAGTTTGACGCCGGAGTGCTCTCCTTCAACACCAGCCCGCAAACCATGGGCCTGACCGTCACTGGCTCCACCTCACTGCTCACCCGCACCATCACCATCAACGGCAATGGCGCAGGAAATAATCGCTGGCTCGCACAGAGTTTCACCTTCATCGCGGACAGCGCACTCTCCACCATCACCTTCCGCGATCTATCTCCCTCCACCGAAGCCATCGACCTACTGCTCGATAAAGTCCGCGTTTCCGCAGCTTCCGCCTCCCCTGCCCCCGCCCCATCATTCGCAGCTGGCAGCTTTGCGGCTAAAGCCCTGCCCGTCATTCCGGAACCCACGGAGACCCTCGGTAGCGCCACGCTCTCCGGCACATCCGGCAGCTACACCATCCGCCTAGAAAACGCCGCGCCCGGCACCTACATACTCGAAGCCTCACCCGACCTCAAAGCTTGGCAAAACGTCGATGAGATGACACTCAGCGCTCCAGACAACGTGGAGTTCAACCACAACGGCGTCATGCCCGGCGATTCAGCGCCATCGGCCACGCTCTTCTACCGCATCGGAAAAACAGCCACCGCCACGGCAGAGGAGTGATCGCATCAGTCCAATGCCTTTAAGAATTGGTTCTTGTCAGTTTCGCTTCTTGATCCCGGCAGTGGGTCGCAGAGTGATCGCATGTCCATGCTGTCACCGACCCGTTCTTACACACCCTCCGGGATAAAGCTCTGCGGCTTTCTCCTCCACCCATTCTGTGCTCTCTGTGTAATCTGTGTAATCTGTGGTTCAATTTGCGAATCCCACTTCAAGAGCCCGCACCATCCGCAAGCAATAGCGAGACGCGCTTGATCTCCAAACACGCCCCCGTTTCCACATCCACCTCCACGATCGCCCCGCACAGTCTCACCGGCCCTTTCGCGATCGGAAAACGTGTCGGCATGCCTGATTTGAAACGCCACACCACCGACTCGATGGCTCTACCCAGGATCGACTCCTCCGGCCCGCACATGCCTGCGTCCGTGAGATAGCCGGTACCTCCCGGAAAAATCGTTTCATCCGCCGTCTGCACATGCGTGTGCGTGCCAAACACCGCCGAGACCTTCCCATCGAGCATCCGCCCCATCGCGATCTTCTCGCTCGTCGTCTCCGCATGCATATCCACGATGATCGGTCCCACACCCTCCGCCCGCAGACGCTCGGCTTCCATTTCCGCAGCGAGGTAAGGATTTTCCAGAGGCGGTTGGATAAACGATCGCCCCTGCACCTGCATCACCGCCACCCGGCCCTTCGCCGTTTCCAACACCACGCTACCATTTCCCGGCGTGCCTTCCGGGTAGTTCAGCGGTCGCAACAAGCGCGGCTCCGTAGGGAAATAATCCACGATCTCTTGCTGGTCCCAAACATGATCGCCCGTCGTGATCACCGCCGCGCCAGCTCGCAACAAGTCGATGGCGATCTTCGGCGTGATGCCCTTGCCGCCCGCCGAGTTTTCGCCATTCACGATGATAAAATCCAGAGACTCCGCCTGTTTCAACAACGGCAGTTGCTCGATCACCGCCTTGCGGCCGGGCTCACCGACAATATCACCGAGAAACAGGATGCGGATCGTGGACATGAGTAAAGATTCGGGCTGAAATGAAACCTGCCGCGCACCATCCACACTCACCCGCCCGCCGACAATCCAATTTCCCCGCATGACCGTCTCTGCCTTCGACTACAAGAAGTGAATCAGCTTGCGGCAATGCCAAGATACCGCCCGATCCGCTAGCTTCTTCAGAGTTCGGGTGCCCGTGGGGCACCAGCGTGAACTTGATCCAAGCCGCCTCAAAGTGGCTGCGGCGTCTCGCCGCAGGTCGTCCCCGGAGCGTCTCGCTCCGAGTCATCATTCCCCCCTTCAGAAATTCATCCTCCCCGATATTCTCCAGAACCGACCCATCACCCCCAATCTTGCTCCGCAAAAAAATATTCCCATAACCACTCTTTGCGTCATCCATCTATCAACCCCGCCGTCCCCGCGCCTCGGCTCGCCGAATACCTCCTCCGCTATCCCTTCCTTGGGCGGGCGAAGCCCCCCCCTTCCCTCCAGAAAGTCACCTGAGACGCCAGCACCCAGCCCATGACCTAATGTGGCGCACTACCGCCGGGAGCGCATGCCAAAGGAACGCGATAGCCCAGCCCTAGCACAGTCAGTCAGCCGATTCTTGGCATCCAGCTTTCTCCCACCTTTGGCATGCGGCCTACGGCTAGGCCGCGCTACCTATCCGGAACAAACCATCCGCTACCACGGCCTCTATTCCAACAAAACCCGTGGCAAAACCCCGCTCACCCCCGACCGCATCATTTCGGCTTCTAAAACTCATCAATCGGAAATCCAGAATCTCCAATCCGAGATCCTCCTCATCCCGGCACCTCCGAAGCAATCCGCCAGCGACATGCGCCTATCGAACCACCCTGGCAGGCGATCAAGGAATGGATCCCCGACGACACCCCAATCAAGGAATGCGCAGTTTACGGAAAAAACTTATCTCTTGCGGCGCAACGCGCAGGACACAACACCACTGGCGACCAACAGCATCCACGACGACGGCTCGGGAATGGGCGCGGCGGTGATCGATCTGCCAGGCACGTCCTCGTAGGCCCAGCCGAGGATGGTTCCCCGCCCTCCGCTGTATTCGGTTCCGTTTGTCTTGGTGAAATTATAATGGATGTAGCCGTAGTGAGTGCCCGTGCCGATCTTGAATTCAAAACCCATTGCTCCATTTTTGTTGTAGATATCACCCCCAAGACCGGTCGTCACTTCGATAATTGACGGTGACTCGCGGTCTCCATACGGTCGGCTTTGTGGATCAGGATCCCGGATAAAACTGCCGATGAACCAATTCCTGGCCGGATCACTTAGGTTCGGGCCGATTACCGTGCCAAAAACGAGATGGGCATTGGGTCCGCCGATATTGGGTGGAGGACTGGAAAGCACGGCAATGCGATTGCCTGTGAAAAAATAGGTATTGAAAGAACCTCCTCCGTTGTAGAGCAACAGCTCGGCAACTCCGTCGTGGTCGAAGTCCACGTAAATGTGGTCAATTTCGTCAGAGAGTCCCGCAGGTGCGGGAGGGTCCAGAACGGTGATGATGACGCTGGCTGGCGCGGAAAGCGCCAGCCAGCAGTAGCATGAAAATGCGATGGTGAGTTTCATGAAGGTGGATCAATACCATCTGGCCAGACGATAGAACTTGTTCAGGATCAACCAACCACCAATGGCCATTGGAAAAAAGATCCGTTGTTGGCGTTGCTTTCTAGTCAGGGGGAAAGGACTCATGAAGTATTTAAGTAACAGAATTTCTATGCCGTCTTCACGGATTTTCATCAAGACGAATTTCGACAGAAAAATTTCAACATGCGTCTTTTGTTTTCCACCTTGCGTTGCATCTGCCACTTGCAATGAATCCTCTGACTTTCCAACATGGAAGAACCGTTTCCGCCGGTGCAAATACCATTTATCGAGTAAAAGATAAATTAACAAAAATCTTTCTTTGCATCTCGCGGGTGGTGGATCGTCGGTTTGTGTTTGTGGAACGGGAGTTTGAGGCGGAGCCGGTGAGATTCACCTCGAAGCGCAAGGATGGCGCAAGGCGGTTACGAGGAAGCGGCAAGCCGGCGGCAGGTTGGTTGTGGAGCGTGCGGGATCTGCCGGTGGAGATTGGGTGATTCATAATGCCAGCAAGCGCTGGGTGACATCGAGTTGCCGGAACTTCATCGCCCATGGGGCGAAAGTGGTCTTGCCGTTGATCGGAAGGCGGCTTCACCCATCCTGCCCGCCGCCACATGACAATTCAAGTTGCGCGGGAGAATCAAACTGCCGCCATTTCCCCACCCGTCATTCTTGCCATTCGCGGATTGGAGGCCGAGCATCAATTTGTCAGCGCGACAGCGTTCAAGAATGAGGCAGGTTTCCTGTGGTGCGGCCTGCGCCATGATTTCCTTTCAACCAGCAGACGATTCCACCCCATCGTGTCCAAGTCCATCAAACGCTCCGCACCGCTCTGGATAGCGCTCGGTCTGGCCATGATCGTTTTGATTCTGATCCGGAAACACGGGACACCCGCCGCGCATCCTCTGCCGTCGGCACCGGTGGCGATACCCTCCACCGCCCTCTCCGTGCTTGGAGAAAAACCGGACTGGCAGAAACTCGAAGCCTATCAGGAAACCATCACCCGCACCGACTTCGAGCGCCTACTCACCACCGTCTTCACCGCTGGCAGCACATGGCGGGACTTCATCGCAATCGACGACAACAGCGCACGCATCCGCACCGATGCTGATGACTTTTTCCACCTGCGCTTCGCCGCCAACGACACACCGCGCACCGTTCCCCGCTCCTGGAAATCCACCGCCGATTTGCCGCCCGCACCTGACGGAAAACCTCTCGATGGCCTCCACATCGCCATCGACCCCGGCCACATCGGAGGCGAGTTTGCGAAGCTCGAAGAACGCTGGCTCAAGGTCGGCGATAGCACACCCATCTGCGAAGGCGACATGACCCTGATCGTCGCCAAACTTCTCAAACCACGCCTCGAAGCCCTAGGAGCCGTCGTTTCACTCGTCCGCGAGAAACCCGAACCCGTCACCCCGCTGCGGCCCGCCTCACTGGTGAAACACGCCGCCGAATCCCTGCCCGAAGATTCCCCTCAAGCCCTGCAACAACTCGCCGAACGCCTCTTCTACCGCACCGCCGAGATCCACGCCCGCGCCAGACTCGTCAACGAAACCCTCAGGCCCGACCTCGTACTCTGCATCCACTTCAACGCCGATCCCTGGGGCGATTCTAACAACCCCACTCTCGTTCACCGCACCCACCTCCATCTTCTACTCAACGGAGCCTACACCGACGACGAAGTCCGCCTCGCCGACCAACGCTTCGCCATGCTCGATAAACTTCTCCAACGCACCCACGAAGAAGAAGCACTCATAGGCACCACCGTCGCCGACACCTTCGCAGAGAAATCCGGGCTGCCACCTTTCACCTATCCACCCGACTCACTCAACGCGCTGCCCGTGAACGGCCACCCCTACCTGTGGGCCAGAAACCTCTTAGCCAACCGCCTCTACCGCCGCCCCGTCATCTTCATGGAACCCTACGTCATGAACTCCACCATCGACCACCCCCGCATCATGGTCGGCGACTACGAAGGCCTCCGCACTGTGAACGGCAAACCACAATCCTCCATCTTCCGCGAATACGCCGATGCCATGACCGAGGCCCTCACCCGCCACTACACCGAGAACCGCTGAAAACTGTAGCTGGGACTACCAGTCCCAGCATCAATTCCACATAACTATCCAAGTGTTCCACCACAGCCACCGCGCGTCCTGTCGGGCATGCGCGTCAAGTTAAGGACCAAGGAGCGCGTTCATTTTGAACGCTGGGTGCAATGGACATTCTGTCCATCAGTCCGACAAAATGTCGGATGCACATAGCCTACAGAATGTCGGCGCTCCGTCATTGGCTTCCCACCAGTTTCAGTTGCGCCCGCAGATCATTCAAAAAGCCGACACCATTCGGGTCAGAGTTCGCGCACACTGTGTGCGTGGAATTCTCATAGCAAACCGTCATCACGCGCGATAAGGATCATGTTTTACGCACTTCGCGGTTGATTTCCACGCACATCACTGCCATTTCCGCCGCGCCGTGTTTTCCGTTGTCCTACTCCGAGCCAAACTTACCGCCGCCATTATCTGGCGGCCCGCGTTGGCGTTTGGAGTGTGATGGCGGTGATTCCCGCATCCTCAATCCTCCGGAACGCAGCAGTGGTTGCAGGTTCCCGGGGTTGATCGAATGCCCACCTGCCGCCCCGGCGCTCCGGATTTTCCGAAATCCTAAATGCCCGTGAAAACCGACAGCTCACACGACTTCCGCAGCATCCTCCCGATGCTGATCTCGGTCGTTCTTTTCAGCATCAATACCCTGATGGTTCGCGCCGTGGCTGTCCACGCCCCGGCGGCGGATGGCTGGATCGCCACCGTATTTCGCGGCATCGTCGGACTCGCTGTCGTCGTCGCGCTGCATGGCTATGGTCGCGGCCTGCGGCTGGACCGCTTGTTTGCAAGCCGCCTCATCACCCTGCGCGGCGTAGTCGGCGGCGTGGCGATCGTCATCTTCTACATCACCATCGTGAAACTCGGAGCCGCCCGCGCGGTGATCCTGAATCTAACATATCCGGTCTTCGCATCGATCATCGCCGCCGTGTGGCTGAAGGAAAAACTCAGCCGCGCCGCCATGCTCTGGATGCTACTCGGCCTCTGCGGCCTCGCCGTTTTCCTCAGTGATGATGGGAAACTTTTCCATCCCTCGCCCTACGACCTGCTTGCCATCCTCGGCGCGATTCTCGCTGGCTGGGTGGTGGTGGTTATCCGCAGACTGCGGCATGAAGAACACCCCGCCACGATCTTCGCAGCGCAGGCGTTCTATAGCATGCTCATCGCCAGCCCCGGCGTGATGAAACTGCCACAGCTCCCCCCCATCGCGTGGGGCGGGCTGATGCTCGCCGCCATCGTCGTGGCCATCGCGCAGTTAGAAATGACGCGCGCCTATCAGGTCATGTCCGTCGCCAGAGGATCGTCCATCCAGATGCTGCTGCCCATCGTCACCGGCATTGGTGGGTTCCTCTGTTTCGGTGAAACTTTCCACACCACCGAGATCCTCGGAGCCATGCTCACGCTGCTCGCCACCTGGCGCGTGGTCGCGGGGAAATGATCGAGGAAGATCATGCCAGTGATTTTCCAGCCGCGAATGGACGCGAATGGACGCGAATTTTAAGAACTGGATTCCCCGAATCTAGAATTTGATTCAAAGCCCCTCTTCATTCGCGTCCATTCGCGTCCATTCGCGTCCATTCGCGTCCATTCGCGGTTAAAAACAACTTCAGCGGTTGCGCTCTATCTCGTTTCCCTGCGCCGTTCCGGTTTCCCGCCGGTTGACAAGGCGGGGCCGGATTCGCAAAGTCCGCTCGCAATGTCGGAACTGAAACACTCACCGCTCGAAGCCGCCCATCAGGCGCTTGGCGCACGCCTCGTCCCCTTCGCTGGCTGGAACATGCCAGTCCAATACACCTCGATCATCGACGAACACACCGCAGTCCGCAGCAAGGTCGGCATTTTCGACATTTCCCACATGGGACAGTTCCTCGTCAGCGGTCCCACTGCGGAAGCGTGGCTCAACCGCATGTTCACGAACAACATCGCGAAGCTCGCTCCCGGCCAGGGACAATACACGATCATGCTCAACGATAAGGGCGGCGTGATCGACGACCTCATCGCCTACCGCACTGGTGAAAACGATTACTTCCTCGTCGTGAACGCATCGATGATCGAAGAGGACTTCTTCTGGCTCGCCGGAAAACAGGACGAGAACGCCACACTTCGCAACGAGAGCGACCTCTGGGCCGGCATGGCCATCCAAGGACCGCTCGCTTCCGAAACTTTTTCCAAAGTCTGCCCCGGCGAAACTCTTCCTGTTAGAAACGGAATCGCCACCACCGCCGCCGGAGCCATCGTCTGCCGCACCGGCTACACTGGCGAAGACGGCTTCGAGTTCTTCTGCCCCGCCAACGAAGGCATCGCATGGTGGCAGAAATTTCTAGCAGCCGGAGCCGCCCCCTGCGGACTCGGCGCGCGCGACACGCTGCGCCTCGAAATGGGCTACCCTCTCAACGGCAGCGATCTCTCGCCCGAACGCACGCCCATCGAGGCTGGCCTCGGGTTTTTCTGCGATCTGGAAAAAGGCGACTTCATCGGCCGCGACACCCTCGCCCGCCAGAAGGCCGATGGCCCTGCGCTCAAGCTCACCGCCATCCAATACACCGACAAAGGAGCACCACCTCGCGCTCATTATCCAGTCGTTTCAGCCGATGGAAACGTCATCGGCGAACTCGCCAGCGGCATGCTTTCCCCTTCCCTCATGACCGGCATCGCCATGGCCTATCTGCCCGCGGAATACTCGAAACTCGGCACCGATCTCGGCATCGACGTCCGTGGCAGAATCTTCCCCGCCAAGGTCGTGAAGAAACCGTTCTACAAGAAGTGACTCGCCTTCTTCTGCCATCTCCCATCCACTATCTACTATCTCCACCATGAACACCCCATCCGACCTCCGCTACTGCTCGTCCCATGAATGGGTGCGCCTTGAAGGCGACACCGCCACCGTGGGCATCTCCGATCACGCACAGGAAGAACTCACCGACGTTGTCTTCGTCGAGCTGCCCGCACTCGGCCGCAGCGTCGATGCTGGTGATCCGACTGCCGTCGTCGAGTCCGTTAAAGCCGCCAGCGACATCTATGCGCCCATCAGCGGCGAGGTCGTGGAAGTGAATCCTGCCGTCGAAGCCGATCCCTCACTGGTGAACACCGACCCCTACGGCAAAGGCTGGATTTTCAAACTCCGAGTAAAGAACGCTGCGGATGTTTCCGGTCTGATGGATGCAGCGGGCTATCAGGCGCACATTTCCTAACAGAGTTCAGGCTTCAGCCTGTAGGACTCCGCCGCTACCAAGCCACAGTTGCTTGAGCCGCAGCGCAAGTTGGAGCGCGTCCTCTGCCGTGGCTCCGAGAAAATTCGCGTGGCCCATCTTGCGGCGTCGGCTCGCGCGGGACTTGCCGTAGAGGTGCAGGCTTGCTTCTGCATCGGCGAAGAGCGGCTGCCAGTCCTGCCGGATCCTTATTTTCCCGTCGGTTTTTTCCTTCCATTGATGGGAGCAGGGGCAACCCGAGTTCCCGTAGGAAGCGGTTGTGCTCATCTGTGGCACTTTTGATTCTCTTCTCGATCTCCGCCAAGGTCTGGTTCGTCGCTTCGAGGCTGATCTCCGTCTCGCCCACCGCCGTGCTGATGTAGCGGGAGATGTTCAGGTTGAAGTCGTTCTTCTTGATCTCATCCATCTCCACCCGGCGGGAGTAGCGGGCCTCTTCCTTTCGGAACTGGTAGGTGTCGATGATCTTGGCGATGTGCTGCTTGCTGAGTTGGTTCTGGCGTTTGCCTTTGTCGAAGTTCTCAGGGCCGCTGGCGTTGATGAAGAGCACGTCGTTGGGCTTCTTGCACTTTTTAAGCACGAGGATGCAGACGGGGATGCCGGTGGAGTAGAAGAGGTTCGCGGGCAGGCGACGGTGTCGATGTGGCCGTCGTTGAGCAGCTTGGTGCGGATGCGTTCCTCGGCACCGCCACG
>JANMLQ010000109.1:0-17575 GCA_031372635.1 Akkermansiaceae bacterium
AATATGGAGAAGGGGATTGCATCCCCTTTCTTTCACAAGCCCAAGTCTTCTCGAATGCGCGGGGCTATCGTCGCTCGCGCGAAGAAATGGGATGCAATCCCCTTCTCCATATTTCACGCCACCTCTGCCCCCGTGTACGCGTAGCGGCGGGTGGTTGACTCTGTGAGGCAGGGTCATAGAATTCGTTGCCGCCTATGGAATTCAGATTCCGGCTGCGGCGGCCATCCCCCTCCATGAGAATTCTTGTCCATGACTACGCGGGTCACGCGTTTCCCACCTCGTTGAGTCGTGCTCTGGCGGCACGCGGGCATCAGGTGGTGCATGCCTTCGCTAGCTCGCTGCAAACACCGCGCGGTGATCTGGTCTTGAAACCGAGCGACGCTCCCGGCCTTTCCTTCCGTGAGATCCCAATGGATCCTGACTACGTGCGTTACAAGTATTCGTTCCGCCGCCGTCGGAACATGGAAGTCCGTTATGGAAATGCAGTGGCCGAGTTCATCACCCGTTGGAAGCCGGACGCAGTTCTATCAGGCAACACACCCACCGAAACGCAGGAGCCGATCAGCCGCGCCGCCACTGCGGGCGATGGTCGGTTTTACTACTGGGTCCAGGATTTCTACAGCCTGGCCGTGGACCGCATCCTGCGCCGGAAGATCCCGCTCGCCGGTGCGTGGATCGGCGCATGGTACCGCCATCTGGATCGCCGCCAGTTCGCACGCAGTTCGAAGATCATCACCATCACCGGGGATTTTTCGCCGATCCTTTCGCGCGAGTTCGGAGTGGATGAATCCCGCATCTCGGTGGTGCCCAACTGGGCGCTGATTGAGGAAATCCCCTGCCTGCCGAAGGACAACGATTGGTCGCGCCGCCACGCGCTGCACGACAAGTTTGTATTCCTCTACTCCGGCACCATCGGCATGAAGCACAACCCGGCGCTGTTGTTAGATCTCGCCCGCCGTCATTCGGAAAACCCGGATGTGAGAGTAGTGGTCGTTTCCGAAGGCATCGGCGCGGACTGGCTACGCAAGGAATCCGCTGCGGCCAATCTCTCCAACCTGCTGATCCTTCCCTATCAACCTTTCGCAGACCTGCCTTCGGTGCTTGCTTCCGGCGATGTGCTCGTCGGTATCCTTGAAGAGGAAGCAGGCGCGTTCTCGGTGCCATCGAAAACCCTCAGCTACCTTTGCGCCGGACGTCCACTTCTGTTAGCCATGCCGCTCGAAAATCTGGCGGCACGCATCACACACGACAACCATGCGGGCCTGACCGTGGCTCCCGGAGACATGGAAGGTTTCCTCGCTGCCGCATCACAGCTCTACGACTCGCCGGATCTGCGCACCCGGATGGCACGCAGCGCGCGCGCCTATGCCGAGGAAACTTTTCCGATTGAAAAAACAGCCTCGGTTTTCGACGAAATCCTCGCGAAATAAGCACTGTGTTCTCCACCACCGCTGATTTTCAGGACCACATCGCCATCCCCAAGGCTGGGAACGCCGTGCTCGTGGAGCGCCTACTGTGGGTGTTCATGATGTCCTTCGCTTTCGATTACCGGACCGCTCTCACCAAAAGCGGCGGTGGTCTCGACCAGATGCTTTTCCTCGCGCTCTGCGTGTCCTCGTCGCTCGCCATCCTGTGGCTGGGTCGCCATCACCTACTCGTTCGTCCCGGTGGTTGGCTGTTAGGTTTCTGGGGGATCTTCCTCGCATGGATGATGGCGAACTCGTTCCTCCAAGGCGTGGAAATCAACCGCTCGATCCGTGTGGCGCTACCGCTGTTCTTGTGTTTCTTCGCAATGGCAAACGCGCACATCGCGGGCTGCATGGGCATCCGGCCCGCCGCAATCGTCAGACCGGTGCTCGCCGCCGCATGCATCAACGTGCTGTGGCGAATCTTCCATGGCTTCGTTTTCCAAGAGGCATCCGTGGAAACCGTGCGCTTCGAGGTACAGAGTCCAGCGAACAACTGGCTCGCGGCATGGATCGGCTGCGCCATCCTGTTGCGCGGTCGTTTCCACTGGAGCCTTCTCGCAGCGTGCGGGACGCTGTTCATCGGCATCTTTATCACTGTCACGCGCTCGTTGTTCTTTCCTGTGATCGCTTCGGTCATCGCGAGCGGGATTTGTTTCGTGCTCGGCGTGATGTGGAGGCAGTTCGGATGGGGCTCGCTCTGGAAACGGCTGATACCGGTGGCGGCGATCATGGCGTTGGCACTTTTCGCACTGGCTGCCGCAGCGCTCGTGCAACCGGTGCTCATTGAAAGATGGAGCGAGCGCTTGTTTCACAACGCCGCCAGCCAGAATCTCGGTGCGGACATTTCCTATCTCACACGCAAGGCGGAGGCGGATGCGATTTGGACGATCCTCTCCGAGAAACCCATTCATTTCATCCACGGCCACGGCTTTGGTTGCACCTACTACTGGGATCCCGCCTACATACCGGAGATCAGCCTGGTGCTGCCGATAGAGGAAATCGATGTCGATGAAATCTGGAATGCAGGCCACTCGATGTGGACCTACGGACTTCTATCAGGCGGCGTGATCGGTTTGATCGCTGTTCTGATTCTGTTAGGCAGCACCGCTTCGTTCAGCTTGATCGCCGCGCGTGCGAACGCCACAGATCCGGGGCCGGATCAATGGCTGGCCTTCCTGCCCTTCATTGCCACTTGCTGTCTGCTCAGTGAGACGCTGACGGCCAATCCGTTTCAGGAAAGGCTCGCCGGCATCCTGTTCGGAATGATGGCGGGGCTTTCACAATCATTCATGGTGCGCGCCTCATGGCTACACACTTCCACCCGGCACTCCAACCCCTTGGTTTCATGAGTGCAGCATCTAGCAGAACCGTCGCGCTGATCGATCCGCTATGGATCGGACATCACCCGATGTACTTCAGCCAGTTCACCGCCTCATTCCTGCGTTGTGGTGCGCGTGTGATCGGTCTCTGTCCTGAGCCAGCCGCTGCGCTGGAAGCACTGGCCCGCACCGTGGATGAGGAAACTGCGACAAAACTCGGCGACCTCGTTCACTTTGAGAAATTGGCGACCGGTAAACGCAGCTTCTTCAACGGCCGCTTCGAAGGCGATCCCATCCGCACCTTCAAACGCTGGCACACGGCGGCGGACACACTCGCCGATGCGGAGGCAGCCTGCGGCATGCATGCCGACCTCGTGTATTTCCCGTATCTCGATAGCTACCTTCGTTTCCTGCCATTTCCGTTAGTTCCGGATGCCATCCTCAAGCGGCCATGGAGCGGACTCTACCTGCGCAACCACCACCACGGTGAACGCCCTTCACTAAACAAAAGCCTACGACTGCTCGCCAAGGGCGATGCGATCCTACGCAGCAGGAACTGCCTCGGCATCGGAGTGTTAGACGAGCGATTCATCTCGGAAATGGAGCGACTCACCGCCAAAACCGTCACCGCCTATCCGGACGTCACGCAGGGAGGATTGCCGGCCGAACCTTTTCCACTCGCTCTGGAAATCCACCGCAAAGCCGCAGGTCGCCGCATCATCGGCATGATCGGAATGGAACGCCGCAAGGGCTTCCTCACTCTTCTTCGCACCGCCATGCTGGCACGCCACCGCGATCCATCCAGTTACTTCGTCTGCGCAGGCTACGTCCGGCTTGCCGATTACACGGAACAAGAACGCGAGGAAATCCAAGTCATCGTCGCTGGCATCACAAGCGGGGAAATCAACAACCTCCACTTCGATCCCGCAGCCGGACGCATCAGCGACGAGGAGGATTACAATAGCCTCTTCTCCAGCTTCGACATCGCATGGGCTGCCTACGAAGGCTTCCAGGGAAGCAGCGGCACTCTCAGCAAGGCCGCCTTGTTTGAAATTCCCTGCATCGCCACCGCAGGTGAGTGCGTCGGTCAACGAGTGGAACGCTACCGGATGGGACTCACCATTCAGGAAGCATCCGCAGAAGAGGCCATCACTGCCATTCCACACATCGCCGCTCTAACCGATCGCTACGGGCACGCGCTCTCGCCTCGCTATGCGGAATATCGAGAGGACCACTCGTTAGCGCGGCTCGACCGCATACTCGGCGAACTTTTAGGATCACTCTGACAGCCGCTTCAATACTTCGGACAGTCGATTGTAATCCTCCGCGCCAGTGAACTCCCCGCGCGGATGTCCTTGGCAACGCTGCCTGACCGATCTCCACACGTCCGGCTCCAGCTCATGAAAAAAAGCGGCGAGCGTTTCTTCCAACGGCTCGGCAAAGGTCCAGCCGAGCTGATGGCCCTCGATCCAGCGTCCGGTCTCGGTCGCGGCGGACGCGATCACCGGCACGCCGAAACAACCGCCTTCATAAATTCGGTTAGGCAGCAGCCACGCGGAATTTCCGTTAGGATCGGATTCATCAAAGGCCCAGTTGATGTCGATGCCGCCATACATTCCTGCCAGATCGTCCGGGTACTTGTATGGCCCATCGAATGAAATGTGAGAAGTATCGCCCAACAGGTTTTTGAATTCCTCCGCGATGGTGCCCGCCGGATAGCCGCGAAGCACGAAGCGCACCTTGCCATCGAGCTTGTCTGCCAGTGCGCGCATGAGCAACAAGCTGCGGCGGCAACGCAATGCTCCGAAACACCCGACGACCCATGGTTTTCCCGATGCCACCGGATCAACACCACCTGACGCGGGCGGCAGACCAGCATCTGGATAGACCTTGTTTTCTAACAGGAAAATCTCCCCACCATAGCCTTGCACCGGCAGGAAATACTCACGCACAAAACCGGGCGATGTGGTGACTAGCAATGCGCAGCGCCGCAATACGAAGCGTTCCACAGCGCGGAAGATTTTTGAAACCAGCCCCGCCCCAGTCATCGCCGGTTGCACGTCCGCCAACTCCAGCACCAGCGGCGCACGGCTACCCGCGAAGAAGCGGCCTAACAGAGCGAGCAACGCGTTGTCGGAATTCACCACATACAACACCTCACACGCGCCGAGATCGCGGCGGCGACACCACAACACGCCAATGCAGCGGACAAAAGCCAACAGCCGCTGGAGATAGCGGCGGTTGTATGTGGTACCGAGGTGGATGTTTTCCCAAGCCGGAGGGACATCCGCTTTTTCCCGCACCCGGTGAAAGGTGAAGCCGATCACCTTCCAGCCCTGATCGCCCAGCGCGGCGATGCGTTTCACCACGCGCGCATCCCCGCGCTCATGGGCGAAAAATGCAATGCGGGGAGCTTGGGAATCTGGCACGGCGGGCTTGTGGTTCAGGATGGCCGCAGCAAGTAACCGAAGACACCCGCCAATCCAATCACAATCCCGGACTGCCAGAAACGGCGGAGAAAATGCGCGGGATTTCGCAAATCAGGGCGTGAAATTCCGCGATTTTCCATGATACTCATGTGCCGCGCGAAACGGCCACCAACAATCCAACACCTGACCCCAAAATGAACTCACGCCGCCATTTCCTGTTCAAACTCGCCGCCTCCGCACCCGTCGCGCTGGGCGGACTGATCTTCGCCCAAGACACACCGCCGCCTCCGGTGAAACTTGAAGAAACCGATCCCATGGCCGTCGCGCTCGGCTACAAGGCGGACACCACCAAAGTCGATGCCGCGAAATACCCACTGCACAAGCCCGAGCAAAAGTGCTCCAACTGCATGCTCGTGACGGCGGGTTCCAAGGAAGGCGAGTTCATCCCCTGCACCGCATTCCAAAACAAACTCGTCGCCGCCAACGGCTGGTGCATGACATGGGTCAAGAAACCCGACCCGGTCGCGCCGCCGAAGTGATCATTGATGAATGGGTCTTCCACTTTCCCCTTTCCCGTCATCGCCGCCGCGATTAGCGTCCCGCCGACATGAGCAGTTGCGGCCCGAAAATGAACATGGACCCGGCCTTGCACCGGACACAGAAGCCCTCCTGGATCAAGGTGAGGCTTCCTAACAACCCGGAGTTCTGGTCCACCAAGTCGCTCATCAACGATCTAAAACTCGTCACTGTTTGCGAAGAAGCCCAGTGCCCGAACCGTTGGGAATGCTGGAGCCAAAAAACTGCAACCTTCATGATCGCCGGTGAGAAATGCACCCGCGCCTGTGGTTTCTGCGCCGTCAAAACCGCCAAGCCGGACGCGCTCGAAGCCGATGAACCGCAGCGCGTCGCCGAGGCCACCCGCCGCATGGGACTGCGCCACGTCGTCATCACCGCCGTCGCCCGCGACGACCTTCGCGATGGTGGCGCAGATCATTTCAAACAAACCATCGAAGCCGTGCGCGAGGTAAATCCCGGCATCATCATCGAAGTGCTCGTGCCCGATTTCAACGACCGCGACTGGGCCTTGCAAATGGTGATGGACGCCCGCCCGCACATCTTCAACCACAACATCGAAACCGTGGAGCGCCTCACTCCGCTTGTTAGATCGCGCGCCCAATACCAACGCAGTCTCACCGTCCTAAAAAAGGCAAAAACCATAGTGAACGGCAAGGTCGCCACCAAGAGCGGCATCATGCTCGGCCTCGGCGAGCGCAAGGATGAGATCCTGCGCGCCTTCGATGATCTACGCGCCCACGATGTCACTGTGCTCACGCTCGGCCAATATCTCCGGCCCACGCCGAAGCACCTGCCTGTCGTCGAGTTCATCCATCCGGATGCCTTCGACGAATACAAAGTCATCGCGCTGGAGAAAGGCTTCCGCCACGTCGCCAGCGGGCCGCTTGTTAGAAGTTCCTACCACGCTGCCGAGTTCCGCCCAGAACTCGACGTGCTGGAAGCTATCGAAGCCGACCTGCGGGCCATGAAAGGCATCGAACTCGGTCCCGAACATCTTCCATTGCCAACGATCCGGCCGGAACTCGAACGCGCCATCGCCTGATGAAACACTGGCTGATCAAGTCGGAACCCGACGTTTTCTCCATCGACGATCTCGCGCGTGTAAAACGCGAGCCATGGACCGGAGTGCGAAACTACCAGGCCCGCAACTCGATGTGGAAGGACATGAAACCCGGCGATCTCGCCCTGTTCTACCACTCCAACGCCAAGCCACCCGGCATCGCAGGCGTCGCAAAAGTCGCCGGACTCCCCTACCCCGACGCGACGCAGTTCGATCCAAAGAGCGAATACCACGACCCCAAGGCCACACAGGAAAACCCGCGCTGGTGGCATGTGGATTTCGAGTTCGTCGGAAAATTTTCCGAATTACTCGCACTGGAAAACATCAAGGCGGATCCCGTTCTATCAGAAATGGTCATCTGCCAGCGCGGCACCCGGCTCTCGATCACGCCGGTTGACCCGCTTCATTTCAAGCGCGCCTGCAAACTGGCAGGTTTCAGAGCCTAAGCAGTGGCGGCGGTTTTTAACCGCCATGCCCCTCTCAGAATCAGACTCACGCGCCCCGCAATCGAGGAGGTAAGGCATGGCGGTTAAAAACCGCCGCCACATCTCATTTCAAAACCGCAGATCAAAGCGGAATACTTTCGGCTCCGAAACGCGCAGTTTTCCGAAATCCAAATGCTGTGGATTCAGCAACAAGGTGAACTCCTCCGGTATCACCGCGCTCGGCAGCTTTAAAGCGAGTGCTCCGGTTTGCAGCCAGCGCGCGCCATGATGCTTGGCACCGGAAGAAGATGGCAGCGCCTGCCAATCGTCCGGCAGCGCATCGGGTTTCACGGTTTCAATCGAATCATCCGGCACTTCGACTTCAAAAATCCGCCATGCCAGAGAAGTCACTTCGCGTGGAGCATTGACGATGATTTCCAAGGCCGCCAACGCCCGTGAATCCGCCAAATAGACCGCAGGCACACCCGGCGGATTCCATCGGCCTCCAAACAGCCGCGCACCCTCCCCCGTCATGGCGGAGGCGGCCCACTGCGCCTGCACGATCCGATAAAAAGTCGCCATGATCAGGAAAACACGCCGTGTTCAATGCGGCCTAACAGCGCCTCCACTTCACGCGCGCCGATCTCCGTATCCGCAAAATCCAACGGGCACTCGCCATGGAATGCTCTGGCTGGCGCGACCAACCACGAGCGGGCTCCATCCAGGCCACCCAAAGCGGCGGAAGCTCTGGAAATGATGCGCGCGAAACGCACCAAACGGTCCGACTCCGAACGATCCAACTGCCCGGCTTTCTTCCTGCGGTGCAAGGTGGCGCGCGACATGCCAAGCAATCCGGCGAGACGCTCTTCGTTCACTCCCAGCAGGCCCTGAGCGCAATGAAACTCATCCATCGATAGACCGTCCCGGACTTTTTCCACGATGTAAGCCCCTTCCGGTTCACGCAGCACGGAAGACATATCTTCCAATGGTGCGGCAGCCGCCGGTGTTTTGGATAGCTTCCTTCGATACAGTGGTTTTTCTTTCACAAGAAACAACTAATCCCTTCTTTTGAAACAAACCAGAATTTTTTCCCGAAAAAAAACGCCCGAGTTCGTGAAACCCGGGCGTTTGGTTTTGAAAGAGGGCTTGGCGGATGCAATCCGCCACCACGATCAGTAGCGGTATGCCTCGCCTTTGAACGGACCTTCAACTGGCACGTTGATGTAGTCGGCCTGCTCTTGGGTCAGGACGGTCAGCTTGGCACCGACCTTAGCGAGGTGGAGTCGGGCGACTTCCTCGTCGAGGTGCTTTGGAAGCACGGTGACTTGGCCGGGCTTGTTGGTTTCACGGTTCTTCCAGAGGTCGATCTGCGCGAGCGTCTGGTTGGTGAAGCTGTTAGACATCACGAAGCTCGGGTGGCCGGTGGCGCAACCGAGGTTCACCACGCGCCCTTCGGCGAGCATGTAAATGCTGTTGCCAGCCGGGAAGGTGTACTTGTCCACCTGCGGCTTGATGTTGGTGCGGACGACGCCCTTGGCTTCGTTGAGTTTGTCGATCTGGATCTCGTTATCGAAGTGGCCAATGTTACAAACGATCGCCTGGTCCTTCATCTTCTCCATGTGCTCGAGGCGGATGATGTCGAAGTTACCGGTGGTGGTGACGTAGATGTCGCCCCAACCGAGGGTGTCTTCGAGTGTAAGAACGCGGAAGCCTTCCATCGCGGCTTGCAGCGCACAGATCGGATCGACTTCGGTGACGACGACTTGCGCACCTTGTCCGCGCAGCGCCTGGGCGCAGCCTTTGCCGACATCGCCGTAGCCGCAAACGACTCCGACCTTGCCGGAAATCATCACGTCGGTGGCACGCTTGATGCCGTCCACGAGTGACTCGCGGCAGCCGTAGAGGTTGTCGAACTTCGACTTAGTGACGGAATCATTCACGTTGATCGCGGGAACGAGCAGCGTGCCGGCCTTCGCCATCTGATAGAGACGATGGACGCCGGTAGTGGTTTCCTCGGAAACACCCTTCCAGTCCTTCACGATCTTCGCGAAGATGCCGGGCTGCTTGACCTTGATGTCCTTGAGCAGATCCTTGATGACCTGTTCCTCGTGGCTGCCGGAAGGAGTGCTGATCCAGTCGGAACCGTTCTCCATTTCGTAGCCTTTGTGGATGAGCAAAGTGGCATCGCCACCGTCATCGACGATGAGTTCTGGGCCAAGGCCAGCGGGGTTGACCAGCGCCTGCCATGTGCACCACCAATATTCCTCAAGTGTCTCGCCTTTCCATGCGAATACCGGGATTTCACGGGCGGCGATGGCTGCGGCGGCGTGGTCTTGGGTGGAGAAGATGTTACAGGAAACCCAACGCACTTCCGCGCCGAGATCGGCGAGGGTTTCGATGAGAACGGCAGTCTGAATGGTCATGTGCAGCGAGCCCATGATGCGCACGCCTTGCAGCGGCTTTTCTTTACCGTATTTCTCACGGGTCGCCATCAGGCCGGGCATCTCGTGCTCGGCAATTTCAATTTCCTTGCGGCCGAAATCGGCAAGGCCGATGTCTCTTACTTTGTAGTCGGTGAAGCTCAGGTTTGTTTTTTGTTAGAAATGAAAATTAGCCGTCCGCCTTTTTCAACGCCGCCGCCTTCGCGGTGGATTCCCATGTCAGATCCGCATCATCTTTTCCAAAGTGACCGTAGTTGGTGGACTTCGAGTAGATCGGGCGGAGGAGGTTGAGTTGCTTAACGATATCGGCGGGCTTGAAGGAGAAAACCTTGAGGATGGCTGCGAGGATTTTCTCATCGCTGACGGTGCCGGTGTCGAAAGTTTCGACGTGGACACTTACGGGAAGCGGGTGGCCGATGGCATAGGCGAATTGAACCTCGCAATGGGTGGCGAGTCCGGCGGCGACGATGTTTTTCGCAACCCAGCGGCCCATATAAGCGGCGGAACGATCCACTTTCGACGGGTCTTTGCCGGAAAAAGCGCCACCGCCGTGACGACCCCAGCCACCGTAGGTATCGACGATGATTTTGCGACCGGTGAGACCGGAATCGCCTTGTGGGCCGCCGATCACGAACTTGCCGGTCGGGTTAATGAGATACTCGGTGTCCTTGGTGAGCATGTTTTTCGGCAGGACCTTCTTGATCACCTGTTCGATGCAAAATTTTTCGATTTCCGCATGCTCCACATCGGCGGAGTGCTGGGTGGAAATGACGACATTGACAATACGGGCTGGCTTGCCATCGACGTATTCGACGGAGACTTGGGACTTCGCATCCGGGCGCAGCCATTTCACCTTGCCGGTCTTGCGGATGCGGGTGAGCTCGCGGCCGAGACGGTGAGCATACATGATCGGCGCGGGCATCAGCTCGGGCGTCTCGTTGCAGGCGTAGCCGAACATGATGCCTTGGTCACCCGCCCCTTGCTCCGCGTGCTTTTTGCCCTTGGCCTTTTTCGCGTCCACGCCCTGGGCGATGTCCGGAGACTGGGTGGTGAGGTAGTTGTTGATGAAAAGTTGGTCGGCGTGGAAAACGTCGTCGCCATTCACATAGCCGATGCCACGGACTGCATCGCGGATGACTTTCTCGATGTTAATGACGGAGCCGATCGGCTTGTTACCGATTTTCGGGATGGTGATTTCACCACCGACGACGACGATGTTGCTTTTCACAAACGTCTCGCAGGCCACGCGGCTCTTCGGATCGATGGTGAGGCAAGCGTCGAGGATCGCGTCTGAGATGGTGTCTGCGACTTTGTCTGGATGGCCTTCGCCAACCGATTCTGAGGAAAAAATGAAGGTGCTCATGTGTTTTTTAATTTTCGTATCGTCAAATCGTGATGCGTTGATACAAGCGACTCGCCATGGCGTCAATGCTCAAATCCTTGAAATTACTTTCCGACCCCACCCGCCTGCGGATTCTGATGTTGGTGGGTGGCGAGGCGCTCTCGGTGGCCGAGCTTCAGGAAATCCTCGGCATGGGCCAAAGCCGGATTTCCACCCAGCTTTCGCAGCTCAAGGCAGCGGGACTCGTTTCCGACGAGCGCAGCGGGAAAAACAACATGTATTCCTGCACGGCGGATTCAGACCTGATGGAAGTCGCCCGCGCGGCGGCGGAGGAAGTCCCGGAAGTGGCGGCGGACATGGCATCCCTGCGGCACTTGCTCAGAAAACGCCGCGACAGCGCCCGTGCTTATTTCGACGAACTCGCCGGTCGCTTCGGCAAAGACTACGTGCCGGGCCGCTCGTGGAAGGCACTCGCCGAGGCGCTCATCAAGGTGCTCAACTACAAAGTCGTCGCTGATCTCGGAGCTGGCGAAGGCACGCTCGCCCAACTCCTCGCCCAGCGTGCGGAAAAAGTCATCGCCGTGGACATCTCTCCGAAAATGGTCGAGTTCGGCCAATCACTCGCCGTCCAAAACGGCCTCGCCAATCTCGAATACCGCATCGGCGACATCGAAGAACCACCCATCGACGACGAGTCGCTCGATCTCGCCATCCTCAGCCAGGCGCTGCACCACGCCGAGCACCCGCAGCGTGCCATCGACGCCGCGTTTCGTATCCTCAAGCCCGGCGGCCGTCTCATCGTGCTCGATCTCGTCCAGCACCAGTTCGAGCAAGCCCGCGAGCTGTATGCAGACCGCTGGCTCGGCTTTTCCGAAAGCGATCTCGCCGCCATGCTGGAAAAGGCGGGCTTTGAAGCAGTGGAAACCATCGTCGCCGATAAAGAAAGCGGCTCTCCGGGATTTCAGACGTTGTTAGGGATCGGCGTGCGGCCTTGAACGCTCAATCGAAGGCTTTCGGATCGGATAGAAGCTGTCTCAGCGCCAGCGCGTCCAAGCGGTCCTTTTTCCGAACCAGCTCGATCAATACATCCACATCCTAAGTGAACCGGACGTAGCCTTGAAGCGTGACTGCCAAGCCACCGACCAACACAAACTTCACCCGTGCCTCAGCGAGGATGACCAACAGTTTTGCGAACGAGGGTTCCATCATCGGCGGGAATTTTCCATTGGGGTTTTTGATTCAGGACACGCGCGTGACGATCCACTATTCCATCAAGTCGCAGGCGCGAGGCGCTGCAGCAGCAATGCCGAGACAAACGCCAGCGGCGGGATGACGGCACTCGCAATCTCAACAGGCCCCGGCATCGCCAACAAAGGCAGCAGAAAAACCCAATCCAACAGAGGAATCCCGGCCAACAACCCCGACACATGCCTCGCCACCGGAACACGAAAAAAAGTCGAACACAGCACGATCCAACAGCCATACACCAACGGTGCTACACCGAGCAGCCACGTCATCTCTGCATGTCGCCAATGCGGCCATAACATCAGCCCGGCCGCCAGCACCCAAAGCCCTCGCGAAACCCACCGCGTTCCCATTCCGATCTCTCCTCTCGCTTCCGCCCGCGCACTCAACGACAAGCCCGTGATGTAGCAGCACAACGCCGCTCCGCATACACCCGCCAAGTCCAAAGACGGCTTCACCACACAGGCTCCCAATACCGGCAATAGCCCGCGGCACAGGCCCATGAACAAGACCGTCCATGCTCGCTCCTTATGCCAGACCGTGTAAATCACCACGCACAAAATGATCGCCAGCGCCACTGCCCCGGCAGTCCCATTTACCACCCACGCAGAGATAAAACCCATCACCGCCAGCACACAAGCCACTCCCAGATAAGTCCCTTTCTGGAACATTCCACTGGGCAGCGCCCTCTCAGGCCGATGCTTCACATCCCACTCCGCGTCCTTCCAATCATTTAGGAAGTTCCCATAAACATACAAACAGACCGCTGATGCCATCAGCATCATGATTTCAGGAAATCGATTCTGATCCAGACCCCACCAAAAACTCATCCCCAGCGCTCCACCCACCCACACATTACTCACCACGCTCGGAACATTCGCCACACGAGCCGTCGCCATCAGGGCATGAATTTTCCCCGCGCACATCACGGCTTCTTCAATTGTTCCTTGAGATACTCGCCACACTTCACTTCGCGACCATCGCCGAAGCGGATTAGGTAGGGTTTTCCGGTGCTACTAGAAACACTGGCCGCCTTGTCGATGAAGTCCGCAGCAGTCTTGATTTCCTTCTCCTTCGACTGCCATTTGCCGCGCAGAAACTTCGCGGCGTTCTTCGCATCATACTCCTTGCCGTTGCGGATGAAATTCGCGTCTTTCAGTCCCTCGATGTGTTGGATCAGCCCTTCGATCTTGCCCTTTTCCTCCTCTGCATGCACCTGAGCGGGCACCAGCCAGAAGAGCGTGAGGAAAAACAAGGCGTTGAGAAATCCGCGTGTGTTCATGGCGTGTTCGCATCCTTAGGCGATCCGATCGTTTCGGCAATCCCGCAGTTCCCGGCCCGCCGCGCCAAAAAATCAAATAGACCGACATCAGAAACATCCCTATTTTTCCCGTGTTGCGCTCGGATCAGCCCATCAGCCTGCCCCTCGACTCTGCGGAACCAGTGCGGCTCCGTTCCTGGCTGCGTGTGCCGTGGGAATGCATCGCAAGCCTCCTCGGCATCCTGTATTGGGGGATTTTCGGCGGCCTGCTCACGCTCATTGGCGGCCCGCTGCACCGGTTATTACCTAGCCAAACCGGTGGGCGGCTGGGGCGATTTTTCCTGCATCAACTATTCCGCTGCTTCGTCACGCTGCTGCGTGTGGCCGGGCTGGTGAAGGCGGACACGACGGCTTTGGAGCAATTGGGAAAATCAGGAGATGCGTTCATCGTCGCGCCCAATCACATCGCGCTGTGGGATGCGGTGTTCATCATCGCAAGGCTGCCGCAGGTAGTCTGCGTGATGAAAAAATCCATTCTGCGCAATCCGGTCCTCGGCGGCGGCGCACGGCTCGCGGGCTACATCGCCAACGACGGCACCACCCGCATGATCCGCAACGCCGCCAACTCACTCGGAGCGGGCCGCCAACTCCTGCTTTTCCCGGAAGGCACCCGCACCAAGCCCGGTGAACGCTGGATCAATCCACTGAAAGGCGGCTGCGCCATCATCGCCTTGCGCGCTGAAGTGCCAGTGTATCCCGTCTTCATCCGTAGCAACACCCGGTTTCTGGAAAAAGGCTGGCCGCTATGGAAACGACCTGTTTTCCCCATCCACATCCGCATGGATCTCGGCGAGCCGCTCATTCCGCAGCCGGGCGAGACCGCGCAAGCACTCACCCGGCGGCTAGAGCTGGCCTTCGAGCAGGAACTCAGCAAACCCGATCCGCTCAGACGCCAAGTGAATAACGCCGCTCAACAATCCGCTTCCTAACACTCGCCTGGTGAAATGAAATTTTCACCGCAAAGCCGCCAAGGCCGCAAAGAGAACGCAAAGCGGATTCTTCAAAAATGATTCTGTCCTCCTGCGTCATGCTGGGTTCTTCCTCCGCGCTCCCTTTGAGACCTTTGCGGCTTTGCGGTAAATCTTCACACCCCCACCCCGTGACGCTTGCCCCGGCGGAAGTCGCGGCCTAAGACTCCCGGCCAGATGGCCAAAGCGCGTCCCCTTATCCTGATCCCGACCTACAACACCGGCCCCATCCTCCGCGAAACCGTCGCCGGTGCGCTCGCTCAGGGATTTCCCGTGTGGGTCGTCGTCGATGGTTCCACCGATGGCTCGCCCGCCCTGCTGGACGAATTCCGCAACGATGCCCACCCTCATTTCCGGGTGATTTCCTTGGAACGAAACCAAGGCAAGGGTGCCGCCGTGCTACATGCGCTGAATCGTGCGATCGACGCCGGATTCACCCATATCCTGACGATGGATTCGGACGGCCAGCACCCGGCTTCTTCCATCCCGTGCTTCCTGGAAATCTCCGCCCGCCATCCTGAAGCTGCGGTTTTCGGCAGGCCGGTCTTCGACACCTGCGCGCCCGCCCTGCGCGTGAATGGCCGCAAGCTTTCCAACTTCTGGGCCAATCTCGAAACCCTCTGGTGGGGCATCGGCGATTCACTCTTCGGCATGCGCCTCTACCCGGCGGAAAAACTGCGCGATGTCATGAAGCTCACTCCCTTCGCACGGAGATTCGATTTCGAGCCGGAAGTCGCCGTATGGTTGAGCTGGTTCCGCGTGCCGATGATCAGCCTGCCCACTCCCGTGCGCTATCCGCGCAAGGAGGACGGCGGCATCTCGCAGTTCCGCTACTTACGCGACAATACACTACTCACCTGGATGCACTTCCGGCTCGTCCTCATCTTCTTTTTAATCCTGCCCTATCTACTCTTCCTGCGCGGTCTCAACCCGCTCCGCCATCTGAAACCCGAAGCCCCATGAAAGACCCACGCGATACCGCCATCGCCGCGCTCTTCGACGGCCACTGGAACCGCAACTACACTGCCTCCAAACTGCGGACCGATCCTCTCTATCAGGCACTCGCCGATACCCTGCGAGGCTCTGATCTGCCGCTGTTAGATCTCGGCTGCGGCCTCGGCCTCTCCGCCTTCTACCTCCGCAGCCGTGGCATCGGTGTGCCCGTGCACGGACTCGATTACGATGCCAGCAAGATCGAAGGAGCCCGCCACGCCGCGAAACGTGGCGGTTTCACCGAGTTGGAGTTTTCCCGCCACGACGCGCGCGAGGGACTGCCCGAGCATCACGGAAACGTCAGCATCCTCGACATCCTCCAATTCTTCACCCCCGGCGAACAGGAAACCCTGCTCTGCCAAGCCGTAACACGCACCGCACCCGGCGGCTTGCTCGTCATCCGTTCCGGGCTGCGTGATGACTCATTGCGATTCAAGATCACCGTCGCCGGCGATCTGTTAGCCAAAGCCACCCGCTGGATGAAAGCCGCGCCCAGCCACTACCCGACGGCGGAGGATTTCCAGCGCATCCTCTCCCCTTTCGGCACTGTGAAAATCCAGCCGCTATGGGGCCACACGCCATTCAACAACCACCTCATCACCCTGCGCCGCGCACCATCACACCCCTGATCGCGTAACGGGTTTTTGATTGTAAGCCCGCGCGTTTCCATAGATGACGCCGCGATGCGCCCCCCACGCAAGAATTGCAAAGTCCTGTTCGTCTGCCTCGGCAACATCTGCCGCTCGCCCGCCGCAGAAATCATTTTTCGCCAACAAGTCACCGATGAAGGAGCGGCGGACGATTACCTCATCGACTCCGCAGGCACCATCAGCCACCACCAAGGATCGCCGCCCGATTCACGGATGGCCGATGCTCTCAAACGCCAGGGTTTCACCATCACCGGCCGCGCCCGCAAGATTCTACCGGAGGATCTGGAAAACTTCGACCTCATCGTGACGATGGACGAATCCAATCTCGCAGATGTCCGCGCCCTCGATCCCAGCGGCCAAACGCACGAAAAGATCCGCCCCTTCGTCAGCTTCTGCCGCGTTCACGACGACCTCCGCGTGCCCGATCCCTACTACGGCGGCCAACGCGGATTCGACCATGTGATCGAACTCCTCAAAGACGGCTGCGCCGGCATCCTCGCCGAAACTCGCCAGTGATCCTCACCAGGAAATCACGTCATCCGAGCCGACCAGTGGCACCACGCTCTGGTTGTTCGGAGCGCTCTTGCCCTTCTTGCCGTCCTTGCCATAGGACCAGAAAACGAAGGACTGCTCCTTCGGCTTGGTATCCGTGTATTCACCGAAACCAAAGGTGCTGAGCAAGCGGTCGTTGTTACCGCCATTGGAATCCAACAAGTCCTGACCCGGAGCACTCAGGCTGTTCACGGCCACCAGAACCTCGTGACCCCATGGGTCGTAGAGATTGCCATCCTTGCCGACGCCACTTTTATTGTCCGGAGCGAAGGGGAAGGTCATGTAGGCCTCCGCCCGGGGATTTGTATCTTTCGTGGAAAAGCTCCGTCCTTGATAGGGGTAGTCCTTATCCTCGCCAGCTAGGACGCCGATTAGAAAGCCGTTCTTCGCATCTCCATTGGGATCGCTGTAGATGATGTCCCAGCCATAATCCCTTTTTTCCTTGGGGATCGGAGGCTTCTGGTAATCCCCCTCAAACAGGCTCATGCCCACCTGGAAATCCCGGAACTGCGCCATCGCTTGCACCTTGCGGCCTTTCTCTAAAAAGCGGTTGGCTCCCAAAGTGACGAGCATCGCCAGCACGAGGATGATGAGAATGACCACCATCAGCTCCACCAAGGTAAAGCCACCGGACGCGAAACGGAAAGTTCTGAGGCGGTCCATGGATTTCATCTTAGAAAAGGAAATGTCCCGAGCCCACCCAACGGTTGCGGTTAATTTCAAAACGGCGCTTGGATCACATCTGATAGTACTGCTTCCATTCATCCCTCGGCGGTGGTCCGACG
>JANMLQ010000097.1:0-6356 GCA_031372635.1 Akkermansiaceae bacterium
CGAGTCGGACACCGCCAACGAAGCGACGGCTGGCAACTCAGGTGGCGGCAGAGAAGTCCGCCGCGTGCCCAAGGCCGCGGGCAATGCAAGCGCCGAGATCCCGGAGGAATTCCGCAAAGCCTTCGATGCCTACAACCGCGGTGCCGAGAAGAAGGTGAAATGAACAGACCTCTCATGAACTCCCGCTTTCCATCACATTTCTACATTCTCAGTGTCGCGCTGGTGTTTCTAACAACGGCTGCATGGTCGCAGGAAATTCCCGGCAGGAAGGATGAAGCGATTCCCGCGCAGGTGGAGCTCGTTTATGAGAAGGGACTGCAATACCTTTCCCAGAACCAGACTGATAAAGGCAACTGGAAAGACAGCACCGGCTCCGAGCCAGGCGTCGTCGGTCTCTGCATCGCGGCGTTTCTCGCTCACGGCGAAGACCCGGTCAATGGACCCTATGCGAAGAACATCCGCAACGGCATCGACTTCATCATTTCCGAACAGAACGAGAAGAACGGCTACATCGGTTCCAGCATGTATAACCATGCCTTCGCCACCAAGGCGCTGGCCGAATCCTATGGCGTGGTGAATAACCCGAAGATCGCGCCTGCGCTCAAGAAAGCCGTCGAACTCATCCTCAGCTCGCAAAAGAGCAACCGCTTCGGCGCGTGGCGCTACACACCGGACAGCCGGGATGCGGATACCACCGTCACCGGCTGTCAGATGGTCACGCTCTTCGCAGCGCGCAACGCCGGTATCGCCATCCCTGATGAAGCGATCCGCAAAGGCCTCGCCTATCTGAATAACAACCGCGCTTCGGACGATGGCTCCTACGGCTACACTTCTTCTTCCGGCGGTAAGCCCACACTTACCGCCATCGGCTCGCTGTGCCTCTCACTCGGCAAGGAGCGGGACTCGAAGGGCTACAAGGCGAGTCTGGAATATCTGAAGAAGAATCTCGATTACCGGGATCGCTATTATCCGTACTACTTCGAGTATTACATGTCGCAGGCTCTGTTCCATGCTGATGACGCGACATGGAAGGAGTGGAACGCGCGCAACATCCGCTATCTCGCCACCATCCAGGGACCGGACGGATCGTTTCCCGGAAACCAAGGCACGTCTTTCAACACGGCAGGTGCGCTGCTGTCCCTCGCGCTGAACTACCGCTTCCTGCCGATCTACGAGAAATGATTCGCCGCACCGTCATCACCTGGCTACTTGCGTCGGCGGGACTATCCGCTGCTCCACCGGACTTGTTGCGATTTACCAATGGTGATCAGTTGCATGGTGCGTTTCTCGGCATCAAGGACGGTCCGCAGGCACTCTGGCAGCGCGATGATGTGGGCGCGCCCGTTGAGTTCAAGACCACCGGCATCCGCCACGTCGTGCTGCATGGCGGACGTCCTATCAAGTCGCTCGGATCGCTCTCGCACGTCGTTCTTGTCGGTGGCGATCGTGTTCCCGGAACGATCATTGGCATCAATGACGAGCACGTCACGCTGGAGACGAGTTATGCAGGCGTGTTGAAGATACCGCGCAATCAGATTTCCATGCTGGCTCCGAATCCCTTAGGCGGAAGAGTGCATTACTACGGCCCCTTTGCCGAGGATGGTTGGCACATGACGCACCCCTCGTTTCCTGATGGTCTGCCGGATGCACCCGCAGAGGATGAGAAGAAGAAAGAGGATGAACCCGGGCGTTGGAAGTTTTCCGGTTCCGCGTGGTATTGGCAGGACAAGCCATCGGGCACGGCGCTCATTCACGAGAAGGGCATGCCAGACCGCGCGGTGCTTCGGTTCTCACTCGCATGGAAAAACCGTCTCAGCATCTCCATCGGATTTCACTCGGACTTCAAGCAACCCAAGCCGAAAGATGAGGATGTAAAAAAACCTAACAACAAGGCGCAGGCCTTCATGCCGGGCGATACTTCGGAGCTGCCGCGTCTGTTTGGAAACAGCTACGTGCTGCAGGTGTATTCGAGTTACCTGATGCTGTTCCGCACCACCGTGGACGAGGAAGGCAAGGGCAATCTCGAGCGCGTGCAGGTCAACAGCAACAACCTCCGCCTTGGCGAATCCGGCCGCGCGGACGTGGAGGTCCGCAGCAACCGCCTCACCGGTGCAATCTCGCTTTTTGTGAATGACGAATTCGTCGCGCAGTGGAGTGAAAGCGTCAAAGCCGAGGGTGATGGCGAGGGTTTCGCAGGCAAGGGCGATGGCTTTGGCTTCGTCGTGCAAGGCGATGAAACTCCCGTTCGCATTTCCGATGTCGTCGTTTCCGAATGGAACGGCATGCCGGATTCCGCACGCAGCATGCAAGTGGAGGATCAGGACGTGGTGCTCATGTCCAATGGCACCGATCGCTTCGCAGGAAAAGTCGGCGCGCTTGAAGAAGACGGCGTGATCGGCTTCGCGGGCAAACACGGCAGCTTTCGTTTCCCCATCAGCGAAGTCGCCGAGATTCGCTTTGCCCATGAGCGCCTGGCCGCCGTTCCGGAAATCCCAACGGACAACATCGTCGTCCGCCTCAGTCCTATCGGCGCGGTTTCCGGCAAGCCCGTTTCCGGTGATGGCACCACGCTTGGCATCGAGAATCCCATCCTCGGTGCGATGACACTCTCTCTCGAGCCCGCCGTGATGCTCGAATTCAATTCCTCCAACACAATCATCGATGACTGGGATGCGGATTTCTAACTGCCTAGCTCTGGCCGCTCTCTGCTGCGCCTGCCGCTTGTCCGCCGACGAGGTCACACTCGCCGGTGGAACGTCACGGCTTACCGGCTCGGTGCGAGCCATCGACGAGGCCGGCGTGCTGGAGCTTTCCAGCGCACTCTCAAACGCGCCGGTTTTTCTGAAAGGCGCGGAGGTGGACAAGGTTATATTCAATAATGGCGCGGCAGCCGCAGCGCCGCCTTCCTCAGTGATCGAGCTGACCAATGGTGACAGCCTGCCTGCCGAGATCGAGGCGCTGGATGAAACGAAACTCACCATCCTCTCTGCCGATGCCGGGCGGCTGGAGATTCCCCGCGAGGCGCTCGCCTCATTGCAGCTCGGCGTGCAGCGGCGCAAGGTGATCTACTCTGGACCCAAAAATCTCGATGAATGGACCGGCCTCGATGGCGCATTGAAAAACTGGACCTTTGATCGCGACAGTCTCATCGCCAGTGGTCACGCCGACGCCGTTAGAAAAGTCAAACTTCCACAGCAGTTCATCCTGCGCTTCACCATGAAGTGGGAGCAGAAGGCGGTGCCAACCTTCAAGGTTTCCTTCGCCGATCCACTCAAGCCGATGGGTGTGGAGGCAGACCGCTATTTCCTCCAGTTCAACGGCGCGGGCATAGAGATCAAACGCGAGGCGTCCAAGGGCAAGCACTACACCACCCTCGTCCAGCTCAACCGCACGCCCAACCAATACCCAGGTCAACAGCTTCAAGTGGAGATTCGCATGAACCGCACCACCGCCCGCATGCAGCTTTTCCTCAACGGCGAGCTAGAAGGCGTATTCTCCGATCCGATCCCCGGTGTTCCCTCTGGTTCTGCCATCGTGCTTTCATGCATCACGCAAAACGGAGCCAGTCAGGAAATCAGCGGCATCGAAGTGCTTGAACTCGATGACTCGCGTGGCCGCCATCGCGCCGAGGACCGCGGCGATCCGAAGATTGACAGCCTCATCAACCGCGATGACGAGCGACTGGGTGGAAAATTGTTAGAAATCCGCAAGACGGATCAAGGACGGGTATTTCGTTTCAAAAGCGATTTTCAGAACGATGCGCTGGAGATCGCGGATGCGGAAGTCTCCACCGTGTTCTTCGCTGCGAAGGATGCCAAGCCACCCGCTGCCAAACATCCCTTCCTGCTCCGCCTGCGCGGTGATGGAGTGCTCAGCGTATCGTCCTGCCGCATCACACCTGAGACACTCAGCGTGGAGCATCCCTTGTTAGGAAAGCTGGAATTCCGCCGTGAAGGCATCGTCGCGCTTGAGCGCACGAAGTCGAAACCCAAGACCGCGCCTGAACCATGAAAGCGCATCTTCCGCTGCTCTTGTTAGGTCTCGTTTCCGCCCTCCCTGCGGCGGATGAGACTCCTTCGATTGTGCGCTTCGCAAACGAAGACCGCCTGTCCGGTTCGCTCGAATCGCTCTCGGCGGATCTCCTCGTCTGGAAATCTCCGGCTTTGGAAAAACCGGTGCCTTTCCTCCTCAAGAACGTCATCGACCTCACGCTGCCGACTCCGCCGCATGAAGTGAAAGCGGACCACCAAGCCGTGCTCGCGCTCACCAACGGCGATACCATCCGCGGCCAACTCGCTTCAGTCAGCGGTGAAACGGTCGCGCTTGATACTTGGTATGCAGGCCGCATGAACTTCAATCGCCTGATGGTTTCCAGCCTCAGGATCGAGGGTCGCCCGACGCACGTCTATCAAGGGCCGACCGGCATGGATGGGTGGAAACAATCCGAAGGCGCGACCGCATGGAAATACCGTAACCTCGCTTTTGTTTCTAACGCCGTAGGCACCATTGCAAGGGACGGCCTGCTCGCGGACGAGAACACCGTCAGCTTCGACGTCGCGTGGAAGAGCGATGCCATCTCATTCAAGGTGCTGCTTTTCGCGGACGGCACGGATGCGGATCGCGATTCCGGCTACGAACTCACCTTCATGCGAGGCAATATCTCGCTGCGCAACGGCAAGACGGATAACCACATCGGCAACACACATTCGCAAGCGATGACGGAAAACGACAAGGTGCGCGTGGAAGTGCGCGCCAGCCGCAAGACCGGCAAAGTCTGCCTCTTCGTCAACGGTCGTATCCTCGAAGTCTGGTCGGACCCTGACCTAGCGAAAGGTGCATTCGGCCAAGCCCTTCATTTCATCTCGCAGAACGCACAACCGCTGCGTGTCTCCGCGATCCACGTCGCTCCGTGGGACGGAATCATCGAACAAGTGCCCGAGCCGAGGGTGGGCATGATGCGGCAGTTCGGACGCAATGGAATGCTTGAGGAATCAATTCCAGCGCCGCGCGAAAAACCCGAAGAAAGCCGCATGGAACTCGCCAACGGCGACAGCATGGCAGGCGAGGTGACTGCGATCCAGGAAGGCGTCATCACACTCAAGTCACCACTCGGTGACATCCGCCTGCCGGTGGCGCGGCTGCGCACCATCGCGCTCGCCAAGGTCGATCCTGAACGCTGCAAACGCCGCAACGGCGACATCCGCGCCTGGTTCCCGGATGGTTCCTCCGTAGTCTTCCGCCTCGATTCAGTGGGCGATGGCACGCTCACCGGCTACAGCCAGAATTTCGGGACCGCCACCTTCAAAACCGCCGCCTTCAACCGCATCGAGTTCAACATCTACGATCCGGAGATGGAGGACAAACGCCTGCCTGAGGATTGGTGAGGGCCAGACGCCAGTTGTGTTCTGAGACTTGTCACCAGTAGGCTGTAAAATCTAGTTTGGCGGATGCGGCGCGTGTGCTCCCCATCCGTTATTTAAAATCGGACAGCCTACTAGTTTGGTGTGTGGCAGATTCATTGTATACTCAAGCGGATCAAGATTTGTGGAAAGGTCTGCGGGTAGAATGCCCTGCCCCCGTTACCCACAAAACCCATATTCCCAGCGGCGCTTTCGCGCCGAGGCCAAGGAGTGGCGATCTCCGAATCGCCATGCCCATGGAAGGCCAATGCATAGCGGTTTCCTCATCTCATTGGCTTCACATGGGCTTGGCGGATCGGAGTCCGCCACTCCTTGATTTTCCAGCCCTGGATTTGTGGGTAAGGGGCAGGAGCGAATGCCGCCTTCGTAGAGCATGGCTTTGCTGCCGCGCAATGGGCCGGCCGATCCGACGCCGAATTCCGGGCCATTGTCGGAGCAGATGAGAATCAGCGTGTTGTTCCTGAGCGCGGAGTCGGAACGGATGCGGTCGAACAGCTTTCCTAACTGACGGTCCATCGACTCCAGCACGGAATGATAGAGGCCGCGTTTGCCATCGCGCCACTGATCGACCGGCGGCCAGAACGGGCTGTGGACATCGTCCGGCCAGAGGTTCACATAAAAGGGCTTTCCCGCCCGCGCCGAAGTGTCGATGAACTGCAACGCGGCATCGGTGAACCCCGTGGTGATCTTCGAGCGTTCCATCCAGGTGACCGGCTTGCCGAGTTGCTCGGCATCTTCCCAGATGCGCCCGGGTTTCTCATCGCCGGGCTTGAGCGTGAGTGGCAGCAGCTTCGGCCCCATACCCTCGAAATTGGTTAGCGACGCGTCGAAACCGTAAGCCGTGATCGGCGGCGCGTCGTCCACATCGCGCTGGCCACCCATGTGCCACTTGCCGAAATGGCCGGTGGCGTAGCCGGCATCATGCAACATGCGCGC
>JANMLQ010000214.1:0-4024 GCA_031372635.1 Akkermansiaceae bacterium
TCCCCACACTGCCGTCCCGCAAGTATCAACTCCAAGTCTCCACTACACTCAGCGGCTGGACCAACTCCGGTGCGCCACACATCACCGCGCCGAACGCCGCGCCCGACACGCTAGAAATCGACGACACCAGCGGACTGCCAAAGCGTTTCTACCGCATGCTCATCAACCCCGCGCCCTGACCGTGGCGCGGGCGTCTCGCCCGCAGCCTCTTCCATCACCACTATGCTCCGCCTCATCTCCATATTATTCCTATTAGCTCTACCGCTTCTCGCCGCGCTGCCGAACGCCTGGCACATCCCAGACAACGCCCTCGCCAGCGGCAACGGCGGCACCACGCCCACCATGCGCAGCCCGCGCGTCGAGTTCGGAAACACTGGCAACGTCCGTGTTTTCTCCGGCCTCCAGAAAATAGGCAACGGCTTCGGCGACGCCGATCAGAATGGAGGTACGGTTTTCTACAAGTCCGAGGATCAGGGATCGTGGAGCACGGCATCCATGTCGTTCCATGCCAACGTCAACAATGACCAGTATTGGTATGCGGACATCAACCTGGCCAACGTCACGGCGGACAAGGTCATCCAGTATTACATCGGCATCACCTTCAATCCCGGCCCGGCGGACAACGCCTTCATCTACGGCGGCGGCGATCTCGGCGGCTCACAAGTCACCGCTAACAATGGCACAGCCGCCGCGAATCCCTACACGGTCCGCAATCGCCCGGCGTGGGTGTTTCATTCTAACAACCGCGTCATCAACGGCAACAGCGTGCAGTTCTGGTCAAAAGTCGGCTACATCAGCGATCCGAATGATCCTTCCTCAATGTGGGCAGACAGCGGCGCAGTTTATTTCACCACGGACGGCAGCACGCCCGCAGGTGCGCTTGGCGTTGGCACCGGCAGCACGCAAGTCGCCTTGTGTTCCTACTCCCACCCGGAGAGCAACAATCAAGGCGGCCAAAGTCCTGCGGGCACTCCCATGTGGTGGGTGGCCACAGCTCCCACTTTACTTCAGTCCGTGCCTATCGGCGGCACCGTCAAATACAAGGTCGGCTTCTGGAACACCGACAACAACGAGGAGAAGTTCGCAGACTACCAAGCGGGTCTTCCCGGCGTCGTCCATTCATTCACCAACGGCACGCTTGGCGATCCGGTTTTAACCGTCGATGGACTGAATGGAAACTACTCCACCACCCACGTCTTCGTGGACGAGGTGGCTGCGGATTCCAATCCCCTCGCCATCACCTTTGCACCCGGCCAAGCAAACGTCACCGCTGTGGAAGTCTTCACCAATCTCAACCGCCGCGATCGTGCCCAGCTCGATGAGAACAATGACGGCATCGAAGACGGCATCAAACCACCGGACGGAAACAACATCGTGGTGGGCGATAACAACTACTTCACCGCCCACACCATGACCGATGCCGGCGGCGGCAACTACACGCTCACTCTCAACGCCCAGAAAACCGGAGCTTATCGCCTCACCGCGCGTTGGAAAGTGTTAGGCGATCCCGCATGGCGCTGGTTCACCAATGCGGGCCGCAAGGATCACGCGGTCGTCGTTTCCCCGGTGGATTCCAGAAACATCAGCCTCTACGAAATCAACGTGCTCAACATCGAGTCCAGCGACAACACGCCCGGAGACTCGGGCGATGATTTTGCAAACCGCAGCACCTTCGAGGATCTCTTCAACGCTCCCAACGCCCCGCACAACGGCTCTAACCGCTGGGATCTCGACTACTTGAAAAACCTCGGCTGCAACTGGCTTTGGTTCCAGCCCATCCATCCCATCGGTGTCGAAGGCCAGAGCTACAACCCCGGCAGTCCGTATGCGGTGAAAAACTTTTTTGAGATCAACCCGCTCATGTCCGTCGGGAACACCCGCGAGTCAGCAATGCTCGCCTTCCAAGGCTTCGTCAGCGCGGCAGACATCAAGGGCGTCGGCGTCATGCTCGATGCACCCTTCAATCACAGCTCGCCAGATGTGGAAGTCTCATCCGTCGGCGTGCCACTCTACGGCGGCACCGCCACCACCGAGATCCGCAACATCGAGGCTCGGTTCTTTTCACAGAATGGCAACTACGGCGCACGCGCATCCGGCGCAGGAAACATCGCCACCGCCCCAGATCGCGGCGATTTCGGAAAATGGGACGATGTGCGCGATGTCTTCTTCGGTAACTACTCCGCACTCGTCAGCCTCAATCCCCAAGACAATGGCAACTACACCAACACCGGCGATTTCTTCGACTTCAACGGAGCAAACTTCGATGCCGTCACCCGCAACACCTGGAAATACTTCGCGGAATACACGCTCCACTGGCTCGATAAGACCGGTGTGCCCAGCGGCTCGAATCTAACCATTCAGACCGCCAAGGGCATCGACGGACTGCGCGCCGACTTCGGCCAAGGGCTGCCGCCACAACTCTGGGAGTATCTCATCAATAAGACCCGCACCCGCAAATGGAACTTCGTCTTCATGTCCGAGTCGCTCGATGGCGGCGCAGTCACCTATCGCTCCAGCCGCCACTTTGACATCCTCAACGAGAACATCGTTTTCCCCCTCGCCTCCGCAGCATCGCCCGGCGCATACCGTGGGATTTTCGACTCCCGCCGCAACGACTACGGCCAAGGCCTTGTGTTGCTCAACAACACTTCGCACGACGAGGAAAACTACACCGATCCCTTCCAGGCTCTGGTCCGCTACGCAGTCGTCAACACCGTGGACGGAACGCCGCTGATCTTCCCCGGCCAAGAACTCGGCATCTCGCGCACCTTCGGCTATCAAAGCTACGAAACGAACTTCGGAAAACAAATCGCCCACTTCAAAAAGTTCAACTCAATGATGCCCGCATGGAACGATGCGAACTACGGTAACGATCAACTCTACCCGGTCTATGCAGGCATCGGCCAAGCCCGAATCTTCAGCCGCTCGCTGCGCTCCTCGAACCGCTACTTCCTCGATCAGACCGGCGGCGCTGGCACTCATGGCAAGATTTTCTCCGTCGCCAAGTTTGAGACGAATAACGCCGCGCCCAGCCAATCCGACGTCGTCTTCGCATTCGCTAACGTCGATCGCGACTACACCGGCTTTGGAAACTTCGATATCAATCAAGACAGCGATAACAACTCCGTGAACGACTACGGCATCAAGCCCGGCCGCCTCTACAACGTCAAAAACATCGCCGCCTACACCGCCATCCATTCCAACCGCAGAGACATCTGGCAGTGGCGTGCCGCACCCTATGGCGAGGGCGATCCGCCCGCACCACGCACTGGTGCGGACATTCTCAGCAACGGCATCTACGTTTCCATGAACCGCGTCCCCACCACCGATGGCGCGTGGGCCACCGCGCCGTATGAAGCCCAGTATCTGAAACTCTACGACGTCACACCACCGCCCGCTCCTAGTACCCCCGCCGCACCTAACATTTTCGCTTATGTCGTAGGAAACACCGCCACCTTCACCTGGACGCCCGCCGCAGACCCAGAAGGCGGCGTTTCCGGCTATCACCTCCAAGTCGGCACCACACCCGGCGGCTCGAATCTCTTCAACGCCAACACCACCACGACCAGCCAAAGCGTCGGCAGCCTCAGTTACGGCACCGTCATTTACGCCCAAGTCAGCCAACTCAACAACGCGGGCATCGAAGGTCCGTTCAGCACTGCCAGCGCCGCCATCGAAGTGCTTGATCCCGCCGCCGACCGCGATGGCGACGGCCAATCCAACGCCGCCGAGCAAAGCGCCGGTACCAACCCGTTGGATGCAACATCCGTCCTCAAAGCCACCGCCATTTCGCGCAGCGGAAACGACATCATCGTCACCGTCTCCACCGTCATCGGCAAAACCTATCAGCTCGAAACCAGCACCACCCTCGCGCCGCACTCATGGTCAGATGTCGGTGGAACGGTCCCCGCCATCGCCACATCCACCACCATCACCCACACCGGCGGGGCGGGGGACACACGGCGCTTCTACCGCGCTCGGGTGGTGGAGTAAGGAGGGTTGACGTCTCGTCAACCAGTCATCC
>JANMLQ010000308.1:0-31896 GCA_031372635.1 Akkermansiaceae bacterium
GTGGAGTTGTTTGAGAAATGCTTCGAGGTTGGCGGCGGAGCGGAAGAGATTTTGGAGGGCTTCCTGCTTGATGGAATCCATCAGGGTGACGAAGAGGTTGTAGGCTTCGTTCTTGTACTCGACGAGTGGATCCTTCTGGCCTTGCGCACGCAGACCGACGCCTTCGCGCAGGGCGTCCATGTTGTAGAGATGTTCCTGCCACTGCTTGTCGATGGCGACTAGGACCATGCGGCGCTCTTCATGATCGAGCACATCCATCGGCAGGTTGCCGGTGCGGACTTCGTAGGCATCCTTCACCTTGCCGACGAGCATTTCAGTAATGACTTCTTCGTTAGGCCCGGCGGTGAAGTCATCCGAGGTGATGCGTACGGGCAGGGTGGTGTTGACCCACTGCAGCAGTTCTTCGTAGTAAGTTTTCTGCTCGTCTTGCTCGCTGAGGAAAACACGGACCTTGGAAGCGATGGTTTCCTCGATGATCTCGGTGACGAGGTTGCGCGGGACTTCGGTTGTTAGAACTTCGTTGCGGTAGCCATAGACGACTTCGCGCTGCATGTTCATGACGTCGTCGAAATCAAGCACGCGCTTGCGCCAGGTGTAGTTGCGTTGTTCGACGCGCTTCTGTGCGGTCTCGACGGATTTGTTGAGCCACGAGTGTTCGAGGGCTTCGCCTTCTTTCATGCCGAAGCGTTCCATCATCGCCGTCATGCGGTCGGCGGCTGCGAAGTTACGCATCAGGTCGTCCTCGAAGGAGATGAAGAACTGCGAGCGGCCGGGATCGCCTTGGCGGGCGCAACGGCCACGGAGCTGGCGGTCGGTGCGGCGTGATTCGTGGCGCTCGGTGCCGATGACGAAGAGGCCGCCGAGTTCGGGGACGCCGGGGGCGAGTTTGATGTCGGTGCCGCGGCCAGCCATGTTGGTGGAAACGGTGACGGCCCCGAGTTGGCCGGCTTGGGAGACGATTTCCGCTTCCTGTTCGTGGAACTTCGCGTTGAGCACCGAGTGCGGGATTTTCGCGCGCTTGAGCATGCGGGAGAGTGTTTCGGAAGACTCGACGGATGCGGTGCCGCAGAGGCAGGGCTGGCCTTTGGCATGGGCTTCCTCGATCCTTGAGATCACGGCGTTGAATTTCTCGCGGCGGGTTTTGAAAACCTGATCGTTTTCATCCACGCGGGTGTTGGGCCGGTTGGTGGGGATGGGCAGGACGTCGAGGCGATAGATGTCGTGGAACTCGGCGGCTTCTGTTTCGGCGGTGCCGGTCATGCCCGCGAGTTTCTGATAGAGACGGAAGTAGTTCTGGATGGTGATGGTGGCGAAGGTCTGAGTTTCCTTCTCGATCTCCACGCCTTCCTTGGCTTCGACGGCTTGGTGGAGTCCGTCCGACCAACGGCGACCTGCCATCTCGCGGCCAGTGTTTTCATCGACGATGATGACTTTGTTGTCCTTCACGACATACTGCACGTCCTTCTCGAAAACGCAGTAGGCTTTGAGGAGTTGGGAGATGTTGTGGATCTTCTCCGCCTGTGAATCCATGCGGACTTGGAGTTCGTCTTTGGCGGCGACCTTGTCCTCAGCGGTGAGTTCCTTGTTGGTGTCGATGTCGGCGTAGAGCGTGCCGAGATCGGGGAGGGTGAAGGATTCCGGCTCGCCGGGGGAGAGATATTCGCGGCCCATCTCCATCAAGTCGGAGTCATGGCCTTTTTCGTCGATGACGAAATAGAGTTCTTCCTTGAGTTCGAAGAGTTCTTTCTTCTGCGCATCCTGGTGGAAGGAAAGCTCGGCTTTTTCGAGCATCTTGCGCATTTCCGGCTCTTCCATGAAGCGCATCAGCTGGCGGTTGCGTGGCTGGCCGAGCTTGAGCTTGTAGAGCGCGCGGCCGGCTCCGTCTTTGTCGCCGGCTTCTAGCAGTTGTTTGGCTTCTGAGGCGATGTCGTTGCAGAGTTGGGTCTGGCGTTTGACGAGTTGTTCGACGAGCGGTTTGTATTTGTCGTATTGATGCGAGGAATGCGCGGACGGGCCGGAGATGATGAGCGGGGTGCGGGCTTCGTCGATGAGGATGGAGTCCACTTCGTCGATGATGGCGATGTAGTGGCCGCGCTGGACTTGCTCGTCCTTGGTGGAGGCCATGCCATTGTCGCGGAGGTAGTCGAAGCCGAACTCGGCGTTAGTGCCGTAGGTGATGTCGCACGCATATTCGGCGCGGCGTTCCCATGGCGGCATTTGGTTTTGGATGCAGCCGACTGTTAGGCCGAGGTAGCGGTAGAGTGCGCCCATCCACTCGGAGTCGCGGCGTGCGAGGTAGTCGTTGACTGTGACGATGTGGACGCCAAGGCCGGTGAGTGCGTTGAGATAGACCGGCAGAGTGGCGACGAGGGTTTTTCCCTCACCGGTTTGCATTTCCGCGATCATGCCGCGGTGGAGGGCTACGCCGCCGATGAGTTGGACATCGAAATGAACCATCTCCCAGAGGATCGGGTGGTCGTTGACGGAAATCGTGGTGCCGCAGAGTCTGCGAGCGGCGTTTTTGACGACGGCGTAGGCTTCCGGGAGGATTTTTTCCAGGTATCTGGCGCGGGAGCTGGGGAATTCGAGTTCTGCTTCATGGAAGGCGGCTTTGGCGGCCTCGATGGATTCGGGGGTGGCACTGACCTTGGATGGCAGTGCGGGAAACTCTTCGCGCAGAGGGGCGAGGCGGTCGTCGAGAGCTTCGGCGGTTTCGAGCAACTCCTTCTGCTCCATGCGCTCGATGAGCGGTTTGGCAGGGACGACGAGCGCGTGGTAGCGTGCGAAGTAAGCCTGCCACTGGCGGGTCAATTCGGTGAGTTTCTCCTCGGGTTCCCGTTTCAGGGCTTCTTCAAATTCATTGATGCGGGCCACCGTCGGGCGGATGCGGCGCACTTCGCGCTGGTTCTTGCTGCCGACGATTTTCTGGAGAATCCACTTGATCATATGGGAAGGGGTAGGGCGGAAAAGCCGCCGGGCGCAGGCAATACACCGTCATTTCAGCGTGTGCAAGCGCCTAGGCGCAGGGATTGCGGTGACTTTCCAAAGGGGCGATACGCGGTTTGGTTCGCCTTCGCCCGAACACCGCAGTTCCAAAAATCACGGCGTCACCCCGAGCGCGGGACGGGAAAGGTCCACGCCCTTGCTGCGGGCGTAGTCGATCATTTCCGCAACGGCGGCCTTGCGCTTTTTCTCCGGCAGGAAATTGATGCGCGCCATTTCCTCACCGAAGGCGCGGACGTGGAAGTCCCGTTCGACTTTCCGCCACTGACGCTTCTGTGCAGGGGTCAAGGGAACGGGTTCGGGTAATGGCGGTGCCTCGTCGTTCACGAAATACCCATAAAGTGAGATAAGCCGTTTGGCAACCACTCCATCAAATCAGGATGGACTCGGCGGCTGGTGATTTCCCGAGCGTCGGCGACGAGCTGTCAGAATCCGTGCGTCACGATGGGAGAAGGCAGGAGTAAACGATCCGCGCAGTCCATACGGATTTCGTGAGAAGCGGTCACGGTCATCGGGCGTCTGGCGATGATCTTACGGACGGCACTCACGTAAGGACGCAAGGCGCGTTCATAGAGTTGAATGCGGCAGGCATCAAGTCGGTGCCAGAACACGGTTTCCGCGTGAATGGCATCAGCCAAACTCTCATCAGAAGCGAGCGCGAGCCGCAAGGTCGGGCGTGCATCCAGCATCCATGCTGGCGGTGGAAAGGCTGCGACCGCCTTGGACAGGGCATCGGCGTCGTAAAGGTGCAAGCATCCCCGTGGGTCATTCGCTTTCAGGAGTTTGATCCCGAGTGCGTTGATGTAGGGCCAATCCTTCTCGCGGTTGGTGCGCTTCATTTCCGCCACGGTGTGCCTGCTGGCATAGAGGCCGTAAATTTCATTTTGCCACGCCGAACTTCCCCTCGGAGCGATGCCGAATATATCTAGGCATGTTTCCTCGGGAGTCGTTTTCCAGGTGAAATGCGAGGTCCAGCCGCCTCGCATCCATCGCGCGTCCAGAGGTGGGGAAATGTTTCCACGGTAGTTTGGCAATAGGCCACGCAGCTCGGTTTCGGCGATCAACTCGCGGAAGTCATCGGATTTCTCCACGCTGCAAAGCACGTCGCAATTCTTGGTGGTTGGAGCCACGCCGTAATACACACAAGCCATGTTGTTGGTGATGGCGCAGGGAATTCCGCGCCCCTGTGCCTTGGCGACCAGATCACAGAAAAATCTCTCAAGTTCAGCGTAAGGAATCATGAGTGTACGGCGGTCGCGTGCCGCTGTTAGAGCGACTAGATCGTCATCGCATGAAACCCGCCGTCCACGATCATCTCGGTGCCGGTGATGAAGGATCCGGCTTTCGATGAGGCGAGCAGCAGGGTGGCTCCGATGAGTTCGTCTGCATTTCCGAAACGCGAGGCGGGAGTTTGGCGGAGGATGTCGAGCACGCGGGATTCATCGAGCACCTTGCGGTTTTGCTCGGCGGGGAAGAAGCCGGGGACCAGCGTGTTGACGCGGATGTCCTTGTCCGCCCACTCGCGGGCGAGGTTGCGTGTTAGGTTGTGGACGGCGGCTTTTGATAGCGAGTAGGTAAAGACGCGCGAGAGCGGATTGAGGCCGGAAATCGAACCGAGATTGATGATGGAGGCGGCGCGGGATTCTTCGATGAAGTAGCTGCCGAAGACTTGGCAGGCACGGAAGACGGCGGAGAGGTTGGTGTCGATGATGCGCTGGTATTCTTCCTCGGGGATGCTGAGGAAAGGCGTGGGCGAATTGGTGCCCGCGCCGTTGATGAGGATGTCCACTTGGCCGGAGCGGTCGAGCACGGTGTCTAGTAGGTGTTGCAGGGAATCGCGCGAGGTGACATCGACGGGGACGAAGTAGCCCTTGCCGCCGTGGGATTCGATTTCAGCGAGACGTTTCTCGGCTTTCTCGGGGATGCGGCCGCCGAGCACGACTTCGGCTCCGGCGCGGGCGAGGCCGACGGCCATGGTGCCACAAAGTTCACCGGTGCCGCCGATGACGACTGCGGTTTTACCGGATAGGTCGAAGAGGTCTTTAAGGAAGGATGCGGTCTGCATGGACAGGATTCTTGCGTGGAAATCCGGGCCTGCCAAGTGTGGAGTTCCTGCTCATCGCGCCACCGCGCGGTTTCTCCTGTATCGGTGAAAAACGAAGCCTCCGACGAGTGAAAGCGGCAGAAGGATAGCGGTCACGAGTTTCCATGGAATGGGAACGTCCATGCGGAAACGAGTGATGACCGGCTTCTTGAAAGCGACCGCAAGCGGGACTTCCCAGATCAGGGTGCGGCCGTTGTTTTCGCTGCGGGTGGCATTGGATTCCAGCGCGGCGGCGGGCAGGTGCATGATGTAGGCTAGCTGGCGTCCTTCCATGCTCGCGGCAGGCAGGAAGGATGCGCCGGGTAGCGCTTTGGATGCGGAGATGATGCGCGAGAAATCAAGCGTCCGGCCGTGGATGTCCGCGCGGATTTCACCCATCAGATGCGTGGCGGCGGAAGGCATGCCGGAGTCTTCTTTAGCGAGTTGTTTAAATTCCAACGCGGATTTAAACTCGGTCTTCACCGTGATGGTGACGCGATCATTTTTTTCTAACACATCACACTGGCATGAGGTAACGCCGGGGATTTTTTGAATCCACTCGGTGATCTGCTTGTGAAGTTCTGTATCGCCGCCTTGCATTTGAACTGCGGCTGCGGGAAGTGTGTAGGTGATTTCCGCGCGGCCACTGCCATCGGACTCGAGCCAGTATTCTTCACGGCCATCGATGCAGGAAACGAGCAGTGTGGCGATGACAACTAGCAGAAAAAGAAGCGCGGATTTCATGCGCTGTCCGCAGGCTGGAGCGCGTGGAAGAGAGCTTCGAGATCCGGTAAGTCGGAAGCGGAGCGGGCGCGTTGTGATGAGACGATTTCGCCATCGCGAAACAGGAAGGCTCCTGGCATCTGCCTACCTTCACCGGCGAGAAGACCGGCCCCACAACCCTTGTAGATGGACAGGAAGCCAAACCACCAGATGCGCGGCCCGAAAAGTTCCAGCAGACCGCCCTTGCCGAGGCCGAAGGCACGATACAGATCGCACTTGGGATCGGCGATGCGTGTCACATCGCTATGACTGGCGAGATAGCGGATTTCGTCGCCGCTTTTCAGCATGTGAATGAGCACAAGCTCGGCATGGTGCGAGGAGGCATTGCGTTGAATGTCTTCAAGTCCGCGCAGGATTTGGCGGGTGAAAGTGCAGCCGAAGTGGCGCAGGAAAACCAGCACCAGCATACGTGACTTCGATGCCTCGCCCAGCGTCTCGCCGGTGGAGAGCTGGAAGTCCTCCGCCGCCTTGCGCAGACCTTCGCCGGTCACCATCAGCCCGGAGCGTCCAAGCATCCGGCGGCGCGTCGTGCAGCAGTTGTCGATACATCCAAACATCGCAGTCATGCTAAACGGCATTGTTCGCTGCGCAAGCGGTGGTATCGGATTTTCCGCTTCCGAAATCGCGAGCCACCGCCATGCTCACGCCATGAACTACACCGAACGCCTCCAGCAACGCATCCGCAAAACCGGATCACGCCTCTGTGTCGGACTCGATCCTCGTCCGGGCGATGGCGGGGCGGAGTTTGCACGGAACTTTCTCCACCAAGTCATCGAAGAAACCGCTCCCTGGGCTGCGGCCTTCAAGCCAAACATGGCCTACTTCGAGGCCATGGGCATTGAGGGCATCCGTCTGTTAGAAGACCTGCTCGCAAACATGCCGGACGATGTGCCGGTGATTCTCGACGCCAAGCGCAGCGACATTGGCGAGACGCAGAGATACTACGCCCAAGGCTACTTCGGCGGCTGGAACGTGGATGCGGTGACGCTCAACCCTTTCCTCGGTTACGACTCCATCGAGCCTTTCCTCGATTGGGAAGGGAAGGGGATCTATCTGCTGGCCGTCACCTCCAACGCAGGCTCTGCGGATTTTCAGCGCCAGAAACTTGCAGACGGGCGATCGGTCTTCGAACTCGTCACCGCCCTCGGCGATCGCGCTGCTGCGGAGAATCGCAAAACCGATGTCGGCTATGTTGTCGGTCTCACCAACGCGGCCGATGTGTTGGAAAAAATCCCGGACGCGCCGTTGTTAGTTCCCGGCCTCGGCGCACAGGGCGGTGATCTAGCCTCGCTCGCCGCCGCTGCCCGCACTGCGCCGGATGTCATCAACGTCTCACGCGGCATCCTCTACGCCGGTGACGAACTCGGCTTCGGTGCCCGCGCCGAAAAGTGGGTGGAAAAAATCGCTGCTGCGTTTCCTGGGTGATAAGGAGTCACGACACTCATGTCGTGACCGCGTTGATTTACACCACCCTCAGAACTTTGGCCCGAAGCGCTCATGAAACCAACTTCAGTCACATGATCGGTATCCAAAACGAGCATGGAATCACAGATCGGTTTGTTTCCTGCGCATCTCGCGCCCCAGCGCGTCGGCCTCGCGGGAAATCTTGTTGTCAGGCAGGGAACCGACCATGGCCTCCAGTCCTTCGGCGCTTTGATTTCTTTGCGCAAAACAGCCATCTCCTTCTCCAGTCGCTTGAACTTTTTCCCAAGCTCACTCAATTCCGAGAGCTTTTCTTCAACGGCGGCAAGTTTCTTATCGGTGGTCGTTGGCATGCCTCACACGATAATCAAATCCACGGCTGAGGCAAGATTTGAAACGAATCTGCCGCCATTCTGATCCCTGCCTGTCACATCCTGTAGCACATTGTTATCCCATTGCCACACGCTTGGTATTTCCTACCATCCCGCCCGCAATGAGCACTCTCCACTCCTCCCTTTCCGCAGCAGTCGCATCCGGCAGCCTTCTCGAATCCGCGAAATCCAACATCGAGTCCCTGCTCGCCGGCACCACCAGCGAGGTTTCTCTCAAAGCCATCGACGAACTCGTTTTCGCAGGTGCATGGGAGGAACTCAATGACCGCTTTTTCAAAACCCTCGCCTTTGGCACCGGCGGTCTGCGCGGGCGCACCATCGGCCGCATAATCACCGTGGCGGAGCAGGGAAAAGGTGGTCCTAACAACCGCCCCGAGCATTCCTGCGTCGGCACGGCGACGATGAATTTCTACAACCTCAGCCGCGCCGTTCGTGGCATGATCGCCTACGCGAAACGATTCGTCGGAGACAGCCGCAGGCCAGTGCTCGTCTTCGCGCATGACACGCGGCACTTCTCGCGCGACTTCGCAGAATTCTGCGCGAAGGTCTGCGCGGATCTCGGCTGCGACGCCTTCCTCTTCGAGGGGCCGCGCTCCACGCCGCAGCTATCCTTCGCCATCCGCGAGCTGCGCGCCGATGCCGGCGTGGTTCTAACAGCCAGCCACAATCCGCCGCACGACAACGGTTTCAAAGCCTACTTCAACGATGGTGCGCAGATCGTCGATTCCCACGCCGCTGGCATCGTCCACGAGGTGAACGCCATCAGCTCCGAGCACTATGAACCCGTCCCCGCAGACCAACGCGGCACCATCACCATTCTCGCCGCGGAAATGGACACGCGCTACGTGGAGCGGCTCAAAACCCTGCTGCTCCAGCCGAAGTTGCTCGAAGGTGCCTCCACTAAAGTCGTCTTCACCAATCTGCACGGCACTGGCGGCCACATCAACGTGCCGATGCTGCGCGGCTTCGGTTTCGAGGTTCTAACCGTTCCCGAGCAAGACGTTCAGGACGGTCGTTTCCCCACTGTGGAATCCCCCAATCCAGAAAACGCACCCGCGTTGAAAATGGCCATCGACCTCGCCGAAAAATCCGGCGCGGAGATCGTCATCGGCACCGATCCCGATGCGGACCGCATGGGCGTGGCCGTGCGCGATGCCGATGGCCGCATGCAGCTTCTAACCGGTAATCAAATTGGATCATTGATGGCTTGGTATCGTTTAAAAACCTGCTTCGACCTCGGTTGGCTCACCCATGCGAATCGTAGCCGCGCCCTGCTGGTGAAGACCTACGTCACCACCGAGCTCCAGCGCGCTATCGCCGATGGCTTCGGCGTCGGCATCGTGGACACACTCACTGGTTTCAAATACATCGCCGGAAAGCTCCGCAGGTATGAAGAAGCGATCCCTGCGGAGAAGAAGGGCGACTACCGTTCTCTAACCGAAGAACAAACACGCCTGCTGCGTCTCGAATACTCACGCTTCTTCGTCTTCGGCGGCGAGGAAAGCTACGGCTATCTCGGCTCGGACTCCGTGCGCGACAAGGATGCCAACGGAGCCACGCTCATGTTCGCCGAAGTCGCCGCCTATGCAAAATCACTTGGGCAAACGATCCCTGCTCTGCTAGACGCGATCTACTCTGAATTCGGCTACCATCTGGAAATCGGCAAGTCGCTGGTCATGGAAGGTGCCGACGGCGCTGCGAAAATCCAAGCACTCGCCAACTCCTACGCCGAGAACCCGCCATACGAAGTAGATGGCTCCGCCGTGCTGCGCGTGAGGGATTTCGCCAAGCAGGATCTCTACGATCAGGAGGGCGATCTCTTGCCGAAGGAAAAAATGCTCTTCGTCGATCTACAAGACGGTCGTTCCTTCGCAGTGCGCCCCTCCGGCACCGAGCCGAAGATCAAGTTCTACCTATTCGGCAAGGCCGCTGCGGGTGGCGATCTCGCAGCAAACAAGACTCAGGTGCGCGATGGCCTGAGCCGCCTCTGGACCTGGATCGAAGCCGACGCGAAGAACCGTTAAACTTCCAAGCTCACGGCAGGGTCTCCTCATCGTCACTCAAAGATAGTGGCTGGGACTACCAGTCCCAACCCGCGATGGGGACAATCTCGTATGTTGCTCCAGCACTCACTCCCCATCTCCCAACGCCCGCTCCGCACAGATTCCAACGTCCCTTGGGGAGACACTGATGGCGACAGTTTGCAAAACTGGCGCGAGCAATCCGCAGGCACCGATCCCAACAAAGCCGACACCGAAGGCTGTGCAGGCCTCGTCCGCTGGAAAATCTGGCGGGCCATCCCCGGACGCTACGTTTTCGACCTGCGCCGCGCCGGTCACTTCCCCACCGGCCCTAGCGAACTCCGCTATCTCGATCGCATGGAAATCCCGACTGGCAATGGACGCCCTTGCCGCTTCGTGCCGAGCAAATCGCCCGCGTCCAGCTCCGTGCTGGCCAGCAATACTGCACCCAGACAGACGCAGTGAGAAAGGACTCCGGGCACGATATTCCCCATGCGTCCCAGTATCTTGTGGCGCTTTGCAACACGGATTTCACCTTCCGCCCAAAGCCTTTGCACAAACTGGTTCCATATCCAGATCAGTCGTCGAGAAATTAAGTGGAATCGCCCCTTCCAAATCGTGTAAAACGCCCTAATTTAATTATTGGTCATCAAAATTGATGACTCGGAAGCATTCCCGCATCCGCCACAACTGAAACCGAACCCTGAATAAAGCGGCCTACCCGCGAAGAGTAACCACCAAGGGTTCTAAATCCTAAGAATAATACCCATGAAAATCCTAACCATCTGCAACTCAATCCGAGTTGCTCTCACCCATTCAGCCCTCGCTTTAGCGGTGGTTCTCGGCATCGGCATCAGCATCGGCAGTGCCGACGCACTCACCACCACCGCCACATTCAATCTCGGAACTCCCCCGGCCAACACGTTCTTCACCTCGGCTGGCAGTGCGGGTCTGATGGTTTGGATTCCACAGGGAACCTTGCCCGCAGGCTCCATTCTTCGGTCAGTGACCGCCACCAACCTGAAAGTTCAAATCGACGGTGGCGATGCTTGGGCTTCGGAACTCTGTGTCTATTTGGATCCCACGCCAGGGACGCCAGGAACTGACGGCCTCCTCACTGTCGGCGACTCCAGTGATTTCGGTGGAAATGTTAGCAATACAAACTGGGGTGGTGCTGGCCAAAACCTTGGGCCGTTTACGGCGACGCGAAACGCACCCGCTAACTTCCCTGACACGATTGACCTGAACACCGTCGCGGTCATGTTTGGCTGCGGCTACGCGAATAACACCGGCTACGCGGGAACCATCACCATCGAGTATGATGTCACCGGGCAAGCTGTCATCGCCGCTTTCGAAATTTCCGGTAATCCCGGAGTTATTGACCAAAACGCAAAGACCATTGCCGTCACCGTGCCATTCGGAACGGACATCACATCACTCACTCCGACCTTCACACTGTCGTCCGGAGCTTGCGACCGAGATAACGGTGGACCCACCCCCTACGACTTCACCAGCCCGGTTGTTTACACCGTCACCGATGGCGCTATCGTGAATGCCTACACCGTGACAGTCAGTGTGACTCCGGCGAGTTCAGCCAAGGACATTCTCACCTTCGGCATTCCCAACTATCCAGCCGTCATTTCCGGGAACTCCATCACATGGAACCTGCCCATCGGGACGGATTTGGCGACCCTCGCGCCGGACTACACTGTTTCTCAATTCGCCGGGGGAACGCCGCTGACTGGGATCGCCCCGGACTTCGCCACCACCAACCCGCAGACCTACACGATCACCGCCGAGGATAGCTCAACGAAACTCTACAGCGTGACGGTCAATTTGGTCGCCGCTACCGGAATCTTCAATGTGAGCTTCGAGGCGGGCAGTATCCCCGCCGCCTCCACACTGGTGGGGCCAGCCGGCGGCTTAGGTGAGACGTGGAATCAGCGCACCAGCTTTTCGGGCAGTGGCTTGGCTGACTCCGCAGGCATCTTTACCAACGTGGGCTGGTCCAACACCGACATGAACGGCATTGATAACTGGGGCACTCCCGCCCTCAACATGCTCAGGAGCGGAATGCGTAATTTTGCCAAAGGGGCGTCCCAACAATTTGTCATCAACGGACTCACCCCCGGTGCTTATTACCATGTTTGGATCGCCTCTCAGCAGCCCAATGCTGAACAAGCCAAAGGCGATTGGTCCACTCCCAACACGACGAGCACCGTGGGAAGCCAGCCTATTGACGCAACCATCGCCCAAAATACGACCACTTGGGAGGCAGGAAATAACTATGTGTACTTTGCCCATGTGCTGGTAAACGGTTCTGGCGAGATTGTCCTCAATGGACTCTCTGCCGCAAATTATCGCTTGCCGGTAAATGGCTTCCAAATTGTGCCGACGACTGCCCCAAGCAATGATTACGGCACTTGGGCAACAGGCTATTTACCCTCCGATGTTTCAGTGTCCACCGCCGACTTCGACGGCGACGGCCTGACCAACCAGCAGGAATACGCATTCGCCCTGAATCCCACCAGCGGCTCATCCGTGAATCCGATCACGGTGCCACTTGTTGCAAGTGCAGGCACGTTCAGTTATGCCCGCCGTGATCCTGCGCTCACTGGCCTAACATACAGCGTGCTAACCTCCACCAACCTCACAACGTGGACGGTGGATGCCGGCGCGGTCCAGACACCGGGTGCTCCATCTGCCGGAGTCCAGACAGTAGCCGTCACACTCAGTCCTGCGCTCCTGACGGAGCCGGCGCTATTTGTGCGCGTGAAGGCAAATTGACTGCGGCATATCTTCAAACTCAAGTGAATGGGTTGAGAGAAAAGCACGCATCTCGGCGGATCGACCGCAAACGGAAAGCTTCAGACGACTGGCCCGTAGCGCATCAGCTAGGGCTGGTCGGTCAGTGCGGTTTTTTGGAGCGGAAAAAACATCGAGATTGATGGTGCCGCCGTTCCGAATTCGCAGAGCAAAACGAGTGACACGGACGACCATCAGCGGTGTTAGCTTTACGATGGCGATGCGCGAATCATCCGGCGGTGTGACGATGCTGATCTAGCAGGGTATCGGTTGCGCGATGCTGCCGGCGATTTGTAAAAGTTCCGCGTGAATTCCAGCAGTGGTGACATTCACGACGCGGAGTGTCCAGGCACCGATCGTCTCGTCGAAAACATCCACAGGGTCCAGGTTCATGGTCGGCAGTTAAGGTTTTCTCTGACAAATGCGGCGCACTGCATGGCGTGAGTGATGGAAATCAAATGCCCGCCATCTAGCAGCAGGTCGGTGTGTTGCGGAGGGGGAATGATGAGGTCATTTTTGCCATGAATCCGATGGCACTTCACCTTGTGCCCGCCGAGTCCGTCCCATTTGAAGATCGCGGAGCACATGTTTCTGATGAAGGACGCGTCCACTCCGGCGAGCATCCGTGCGAGATCGGTAGGAACAGAGCCTGCTGAAAACTTCAGCCACTCGATCGGAGCGATCGCGGCAAGTGGGTGGATCATTGCCAGCAGCTTGTTGACTTCGTTTCGATGAAGCGCGCTGCCTACAAGGAACAAGCCGCTCAGGTTGCGGATTTTTGCGATTTCACAAGCCACCATACCGCCCAGCGAACTTCCCACCACAGTGTCCCCATCGCGGATTGAGAAGGCTTCAACCATAGTGGCTGCAAAATCCTCAAGTGACTTCTCTCCTGAATATGGCGGCCAGTCATGAGCGATGAAATCCGGTAGTTCGTTCCAAGGATGAGGGAACATCCGTTTGTCGGCCCCCATGCCTGGCAGCGCGTGAATCATTTCGTTAATGGTGCGGTGATTGGGAATCCGCAGCAGCCAAAAACAATCCTTACGGGAAACCAAGCAAATCAACCGGTAGCAATGAGTTCACGGTTCTCCGTGCTCGGGCTTGGCGGAGTCTAACAACTCGTGTGCCTCGCTGGCAGACAGTAAAGGTCTTCTCTCCTTACGCTTTCGGTTGCACGTTGGGCACCGAGGGGCCGCTGGCTTGTGCGAAGTGAGTTTTCGAGCGCAGCATCAGGGTGCCGAGGCAGAGGTCCGCGATGGGGAGCACGACGTTGAAGTTCTTGTGCATGTAGCGGTGATGTAGCAGGTGGTGGCCGTTGAGGCGGCGGAACCACCAAGGTTTTTCCACGCGGCGTTCCTTGGGCAGGTGCATGCACCAGTGGATGTATTCGTAAACGCCGTAGTAGGTGCTGAAGGCGGCGATGGCTCCGATGGCAAGCCCCCAATGACCCGAGGCCAAGGCGATGAGCGTGGAGGGAATGGAGAAGATCAGGATCAGCACCGGGCCGTTCCACCATGCCATGGGGATGGTGTGTTTGTCCTTCTCATCGATGAGGTGATACGAATGGTCCGCTTTGAAGGTTTTGTGATGGACTACGGCGTGTGCTTGGAAGGCGTAACGGAAACTACCGAGCGGCCGGTGCATTACGTATTTGTGGAGCAGCCACTCGAAGAATGACGCGCTGACGATGTTGACGATGTAGCCGATGCCGGACCAGAGAAGGATTTCGTTCATGGGGAAAATCACCTGCCGGCCACGAATGCGGACTAGCGGGGCTGCGGAAAGCTCTCCAATCCCGGCCCGTTGTCGAGCGGCAAAAACGCAAGGCTTGCGCGGCGATGGTGGAATTGTCTGAGTAGCAGCAGGTTTCACCGCAAATCCCCATTGCGCGGCGGACATTTGGTGTCGTGGTCTCCGTTTCATGGAAAAGAATCGTCTGGAGGCATTCAGCGATGGCATGCTGGCCATCGGCTAGTTCATCCTTTAGGGCCGCATCCTCGCGTATCATGGCAGCGATTCGCAGCTTGCGGCATCCGTCGGCAGCGACTTCAAGGGCCACCTGTCGATGTTGCTCTATGCCAACGCCATTCCGTCGGCGTATCTCAGCCCTGGGATTTCCATCGTCATCTACGTGGCAGTCATGGCAGAGGCTCAACAGTGCCTTGCCGAACTCGGCAGTGAGGGTCCGCAATGGTGGATCGTATCTTGCCACCCAAAGGAGCTTGCGGCAGAAAAGAAAAGCGCGCGTCGGAATTCCCCCCGGAGTTCTCGGCGCGCGCTTTTTTCCAGGCTGACCGGCTTGGCCCTGTTCGGTTGACTTCCCCCCGGAGATCAATGCGAAACTTGCGGACCCGGCTGCGGTGAGCTGGTGTTCCGTTGCGGAACGACCGAACAATGACTGAAAATCAGGAGAACGGAAGGATTTTTAGGGCTCGTTTCCGGCCAAGTAGTCTCAAAACCGGCCATCAAGCGCAGATTTTTTGGAAAGCGCCGGTTTGGTAGTCATTTCAGGTCGAAATCCGGGCCAAGCATCAGCACGCGGCTGTTTTGGAAGGCTTCCAAACGAGAGATCAGGCGGGAAACAGAAGTTCTAGCAGTGGCGGGGAGTGCATTCGCGATGCCGGTCTCCAGCAGGGCGGCGCGCAGCATACCGTGGGCATCGGATTTCACGGTGGCGCGGATGATTTCATCGTCATCGCTGTTGTCCGGCTTCGCGAAAAGACCCTCGAGTCCGCTCTTCGGCTCCGGCAGCAGTTTGACTTCCGGGTTGTCCAGCTTCGCGCTGGCGCTTGCGTGGGCGATAGCTTCTTGCAAGCCGCCGATCTCATCGACTAGGCCGATCTCAAGCGCCTGACTGCCGCTATAGACGCGACCGCCTGCGAGTGGTTCGAGATCGCCCTTGAGTGCTTTGCCGCGACCATCGGTGACGCGCTTCTTGAAGGTGCCATAGACTTCCAGCATCGAGTCGCGCACCAGTTTCGCTTCATCATCGGAGAAGCTGCGAGACATGCTGTTAGCTCCGGCGTTCTTTCCCCGCTGGATCGCGTGGGTGGTGATGCCTAGTTTTTCAAAAGCCTCGCCGACGACGAATTTCATGCCGACCACGCCGATGGAGCCGGTGATGGAGCCTTCCTCGGCGAAGATTCGGTTGGCACCACTCGCCACGTAATAGCCGCCGCTGGCCGCCACGCCGCCCATCGATACGACGAAGGGTTTGCCCGTGGCGTTCCATTCATCGGTGGCCTCCCATAACAGCTCGCTTGCCAGCGCGGAACCGCCCGGCGAGTTCACGCGCAGCACCAGTGCCTTGGCCTTGGGTTCCTTCGCGAGCTTGAGGATCTGGCTGCGCAGCGGCGCGATGAATTGCTCGGTAATATCGCCATCCACTGGCACGACGGCTACGAAATCCTTACGCGCTTTTGTTGAATCGGAGTCGTTGAAGATGAGTTTGAAAACATCCATTAAGCCGGTGATTTCGGGGCCTTCGAGATCGGGTAGTTCGTATTCGCGGTCGAACTCAGCGTCCGCATAAGTCTCGTGAAGTTTTCTAACAAAATCGGTGCGGTACATCAGATGGTCCGCCAGTCCGGCATCAACGATCCGCTTCGCGTTGAGGCTGCCGTCGTCGATGATGGCGCGCACTTTTTCCTGGGCGAGTTTGCGGCCTGCGGCCACTTGCGCGACGACTTGGCCGTAGATGGAGTCGATGAGTTTTTCCTCTTGTTTCCTAGCCTCTTCGCTGGGTCCGGTGCGATAGAACGTCTCGCCGTAGCTCTTGAAATCACCGATGTGGATGACCTCCGCGCGCACGCCGGCCTTGTCGAGCATGCCCTTGAAGTAGAGGGACTCCGCATGGATGCCGTGGAATGAGCAGTCCGCCTCCGGCATGAGCGTGAGGTGGTTGGCGGCGCTGCCTAAAAGCGCCGTGCCGTTGGACAGGTGCTCGGTGTACATCCAGACATCCTTGCCAGCGGCACGCAGGGCGCTGAGATGACGGCGGATTTCCTGGATCTGTGCGAAATCGAGTTCCGCACCATCCGCATCGAGCACTACGGCCTTGACGGCATCATCCTTGGCCGCCTTGTCGAGGCTGCGGCTCAAGTCATGCAAAGTGAGCGGCCTTGAAGTTTCCATGGCGAGATCGAACATGGATGGATCGCCTTGCCCGGATTCGGAAACAGGACCATCGAGATCATAGACCGCGACGATGGATTTCGTTTCCTTTTCCGTGGCTGCGAAAGCCAGCGGAATCAGGGCGGAGGTGAGTAAGGGCCGGAAGAACCAGTGTTTCATGATGGCTGGAGATAGCACCGGCGGGACCAGCGGGCAAGCGGAGTGATGGTGGGAATTTTCCGGCGGGAGGGAAACACTCCTCATTGGCGTGTTGCGGACTTTTCCGAAGGGGGCGATACGCCCTGGTTCTTGATGAAATCCAGTAACTCGTATGCTGCGGCACCGTTCGGGTATTGGGCGCGGAGGGTGTTGAGTATCTTGCTTTTTTCTTCTGCGGTTTTGTCCTTGGCGTCATCACACTTGATTCTCTGTGGCATGTAGCACTGAAACTCCCGAACGATCCTCAGCCCTTCGCAGGTGAGATCCTCTTTTTGAGCCTTGGTCAGATGCCATGAAAGTGGCGGTGGCTCGCCACGAGGGCTTTGGAATTCAAACACCGCATTGCGGACCAGCGTGTTCTTGTTGCCAGCTCGCTCATTTTTCTCATTCCAGTATCTTGAAAAGATGTCGAACTGTTCATCCGCCCTCAGCCTTTGTCCGGTGCCCTTTGCTTGATAGAGGCCGGTGAGAGGAGCACCGAGCTGATAGAGTAGTCCGCTCTTGGGCTTCTCACTGGATGAAGGCACCTCCTTGTAGCGAATCTGGATCACCATGAAACCGAGCGGCGGGTTTTTCTCATCGAAACTTGAGAGAGTTTCCTCAAGCCAGCGATTCAGTGCCACCAGGCCGAAGTTGTCGTAGTAGCCGCCGTCCATCTGGTGTTCCACCCGGCACAGCGTATGGTCCGGCGCATCCGGTCTCGCGGCGGGGCTGACGAAGGGAAACGATGCGGACAGCCGCGCACCCGTGACGACGGGTATCGTGTAGTTTTTCCTCGCACACTTGCAGCCTTCGGAAAGGCCGCGCGGGCGGAATGCGTTCCAATTCCAGTCCGAGACGGCGGTGTTTCCATAAAGCGCGGGCCTGCCACTCTCCTCCGTGCCCGAGGTGAAAAGTACGGCCGGAAGCCTTCCTTCCACCGCCTCCACCGCCCATGTCTGCATCGTCACGCGGGACAAATCTTCGTCTCTGCCAGGGATGATGGCGGCCAGTTTTCTATCAGAAAACGGATGGTAGCCCGCCTTTGAGTTCGTTGCCCACTGTTGCTCCATCGCGTTTCCCCGGTCCTTTCCCAAATGCAGGGGCAGGAGATAGCCTGGAAGATCATGATAGCCCATGGAGCGCACGATGGTTCCAAGGCTAGAGGCCTGGGCCGACTGACGCACGACATCGAGGTATTGTTTCTCAATGGTCGTGACCGTGCTCTCTCCCTGAGGAAGTTTCATTGCAGGGTCGTGATACATCGCATGGGCGTAGTGCATCGCGCCATAAGACCCGCCGGAGGTGCCGCTGAGCAGGCAGATTCTTTTGGGCAGTTCGCGGCAGCCTTCGATTTCCTGAAGTCTGGTAAGCACCTCCACCGCCCATGCGCCGGAATGGATGCCGCCGCCCACCGCTGCTACAGCAATCCTCCGATCCGGAGTGGACTTCACAATATCGTACCCTCTCGGCAATTTGAAATCCGCTGCCACTTCCTCAACCTTGTAGGTGTAGTCCTTGTGAAAAATGCCGTTCATGAGCACCGACCAGATCACGATAGCCAGCAGCAGGGGGATGTGGTGCCGTCCCAGAAAGAAAGCCAATCCCGAGCAACCCCACGTCACCCCCATGATGATGAGCAGCACATACAGAGCCGCTGCGGGCCCATCATTCGGCAGCACGTAAATCAACAGTCCGTATGCCAGGCAGATGCCGAAAAGAAGCAGTTGCCTGCGATGCCCGTATGCCAGACCGGGCTTGGTTTCGCAGAACCGGTAGCCTGGTATATTCATTTCCTTCACCAGATCAAAATCCGGCAGCTTGCGGATCAGCCAGATGATGGCGGCGTTTCCTTGGAACCAGTCATAGCCCCATCCTAACAAACCTGCGGCTGCCACCCAAATCAACCAACCCCACCACGGCATTTCCGCCGCAGTCTGGCATGCCAGCAGCGTGAAGACCGGTACGCTTCCATAAAGCAGCCCGAGAAACGCGCGCCCAGTTCGTTTCCAAAACGGTTTCAGGGCGATGTCCGCTTCATCCAAATTGAAACGATCCGGGCCATACTTGAGGATCACCTTGGAAATGTCGTAAAGCGCGAAGGCGAGCAACAACGCCGTGACTGCCAGCGGAACGATTTGTTGCGGGCTGCCGTCATAAGCGCCGAGCAACAGCGACGATGGGCCGACTCCAAACGCCGCACAAATCCCCATGCCGGAAGCCACCAGCGCCGCAAGCAGCGGCACCAGCAGGTAACGCGCCCACATCATGGCCATGCGCAAGGGCTGCAAACGCGAGGCGACGGCATGGCTCGTCGCGAGGATTTTTTCGGTTAGGTTCATGGCATCATGGAACCATCACGCCATTCGCATTGATCGGTGGCTTGGAAAGATCCCAGTTACTCTTGTTGATTTCCCGTATGAAGCACTTCATCCGGTAGGTCGTGGCGTGCAGGATTTTTTTCGAGTGTGTTGCAAGCCACCGGTTTCTGGCATTTACGTAATCGGTGATCCACTGGCGTTCGCTGCCACCCTGTGCGGGCGGGGAAGCGGTGAACTTGTTGCGTATGGACCACAGGATCGAGCCGCTGTGGATGAAGGAATCATAGATCACCAACGCGGATAGGGCTTCTTTAAAACCGTTCGCATCGGCCCATGCCATCGCAGGTTTGAAATACCGCTTCTCGAAGAACTTGTCCTGGGTCACTTGCATGACTGGGTCGTTTTTCCCCGCCTGGCGCAGCAGACTTCGGAAGGTGAGATCGTTCACGAGTTTCGCATCGGAACCGATGCGGTCCAGAAAAGGAACCACCTGCGTGCTGTATGTGCCAGCAGCGGCGATGTACATTTGAATCAGCTCACGCAGATTGCCGTATTCAGTGGTCTGGGACCGACCGTAGGTGATTTGCCTGATGCCGTGCGGGCCGTCTGCATAGATGCTGATGTTGGAATAGTCTCCTTTGAGAGAGCCGGTTTCAAAGACGTTGATGACCTGTTCGCAGATCCGCCGCTGGTTGTTGCTGAGATTCATGGTGCTTGTTTGGAGTTACAGAAGAGTGATGTAGTCCTTCTTCGAGAGTCCACGCGTGCGCTCGCAGACTTCATGGCCGTTGGAACTGCCGCTTTCGTCGCTGTTGCCTTCGATGGTGGAGAAGGAAGCGGTGCCGCCAGCGAAGGAGAAACCCGTGTGCGTCCAGTCGGAAGAGGTTCGGCGGACAAGGAAGATTTGGCAGACTCCCATGGTGGACCAAGACGGGGCTTTAGTGCCACCAGCGACGAATCTCCCTGCAGCCTTGGCCTGGGCTGCGAGCGTATCACAGGAAACGGAGCCTGTGATCGGAATCGCGGCACCTGTTAGGAAACAAGCCTGCTTCATCACGAAGCTGACGAATGCCGCACACCAGAGCCAGTCGTCGCCATCTTTCCCATCCGTGTAAACGCGCACCCATGGGCCGCGGTTCTGTCCTCCGAGTTCGATCGGATGAGTTGCCAAATGGGCTTTTGCAACTTCAAGGACAGCTTTGTCCCTTGAGAGTGTCGATTTGATCGTGAGCGCCAACAGGTCCGCCAGCGGCTTGATGAGAAGATCCCATGTACGCGCATCCACGGTTCCAGTAACGGGGAGTTTTTTCGCAGTCTGAAATTTCTTCACCGTTTCAACGGTGGCCGGGCCGTAGTCCGCATCGATCATCGTGCGGAAGCCGTGGAAACAAAGCCATTCCTGCACTCGCTGCGCGGGCATTTTCTTGGCTCCTGAGGAAATGGGGGCGGTGAAGGCGAGTTCCGCTTTGGTGGTCGTAGTGCTGTATGACATGGTGGTTAGTATTAGTGTTAGTTTTGGGAAAGTGGGATTCAGACTTTCTGCACCTCGAAGTAGAGCGGGCAGTGGTCAGAGAAGCGTTTGATCCAGGCGTCCTTAGTGGCGGATGTCGATTCCTTGGCCCAGCCGCGCACATCCACATCGGCACCGGTGAAGAGCTTGAGTCGGAGGTGGTCTGCTGTGACCACATGATCGAGATCCGAGTCCGGGATACTGCTCTTGCTGCCATTGGACCAGGTAGTTGGCGCGTTCTTAGTGAGTCGGCGCATGCCTGCCTTCTTCGCGAGTTTGTCCATTTTCTCAAGTTCCACGCTGGCGGCGATGTTGTATTTCTTGAGGAAATACTGGAGCCCCATCGTGTTTAAATCGCCAAGGAAAAGGTAGTTCACTGGCGAGCCGTCCGGGGTGGCCTTTTGGAGGGTCTTTCGGAAATCCAGCGCACGCTCCAGCATGTCATCCCGCAGGCCCCAGCCGCGTGGGTCCGGGCCGCTGGCGAGATGCAGGAAAAGAATCGGATAGTTTTTCCCAGCCACCGTGAGCGTGAGCAACGCGCCGGGCCGCATGCTGGTGGTGCCTGCGCGGAATTCGAGTTTCTGAGTAAAGAACGCGCTGATGCCGCCCTTCACGCCCACGAGGATCTCCTGCACCTGCGGCCCCTCGGTGATGTGGAACTGATAGGCAGGCATTTTCGCGGACAACTCGCCGAAGACCTCGCTGCCTTCCACTTCATAGAGTGCGAAGACATCGGGCTTTGCTGCGGCAATGAGATTGACCACATCACTGATGCGGGCGGGATCTTTTTTGAAATGTTCCACATTCCAAGAGAGGACGGAGAATGCTTTGGCCATGGTGATGTGGGTGGGGTTGTGAGTGATTGAAATGAGAGCTTGGGATTTATGGGATTTCAGAGACGTTGAGGCTGAGTTTTCCTTTGTTGTTCGCGTAGGCCATTTCCCACGGGGCGTCGTTGGCGAAGACGTATAGGGTGCCACTCGCAGGGGCGTTGTAGTTCATTCCATCGCGGATGATGAAGGCGTAGGTAGGTAGTGCTTTGCCTTTTTCTCGACCGATGGTGCCGATGGGTTGGAAGTAGTTGGCGCGTATGTCGTGAAACGGGGAGTAACGGAGCAGAGGACGGGCTGGAAACATCAAGGCATTGATGAGGGGACAGGCGGGACCGGCGGGGGTGGCTTGGTAGGTCCAGTCTTTCCATGTTCCGCTGACTTGGAATTGATAGGTGCGGCCTTTGTGCAGTGTGATGCCGGTATCGTTCCAGTAGGTGCGGGATTGAATCCCGATGGGCTGGCGACCGTGGTGGGGGATGGTTTCTGGGACAGAGTCTTTACAGGCGCAGGAGGCGAGGAGCGCAGACATGGGTAGGAGGATGAGGGTTTTGGATTTCATGGGCGGGGACCGCGTCTGGGTGAGGGTTTGATTCCGTTGGCGAGTTTCCGGGCCTTTTCCTCCAAATGGCCTTCGGTGACGGAGAAATGGTCGCTAAAGCTATTGTTGGGTGGGGATGTTTTCACGGGATTGTTACCCCACTGGAACTGCTGGATTAGGAGCATGTTGTAGTAGAGCGTGGTGAGGGCATCTTTGCGTTGCGCGGGGTGGCGGTAGATGTGCAGAGTGGAAAAACGGGGGTCGGCGCGTCTGGCAAGATCTCTTGATCCGGCGCTGGATGGATCCATTTTGAGAACCGAGGTCACGAAGCTCCTGTCCGCGTCGTAATGGTCGCGCGGCGCTCCAGTGTTGGTGCGGTCTTTATTGAATTTCGCGGGTTTGTGAAGAGTTTGGCCTTGGATGGACATGGCTTGTTTGTAGGAGACATTGAGCATGTCGCTGGCTTTGAGGATGCCGCAGCCGAGTTTCATGTCCGGGCGCTGGTCCTCGCGCCTGTTTATCTTGTCCCATTTGCGTTCGGCGGTGAGGGCCATGGCGAGGTAGGTGGCTTCGGCCTTGCGCCAGTTGTTCCATGCGCCTGCGGCGATGATTTCATTCTTGTGGCAGGCCATCCAGTGGGCGGCGGCGGCGGCGGCCTGGGGGGTGGCGGCGGAGGTGCCCGCGCCATCCATTTCAAGGGTGTTGGTGGAGCCTGCCTTCAGCCAGGGGACGGCGGGTGTGTATGCGGCGACGGGGTTGGCACGGAGTTCGTTGTTGATGTTGCGCTGCACGATGTCTGTTCTGGCCCGTTCCCAGGAAGCCACGGGCAGGAAGGTGCGCCGAACTCCGTCGGCACCGTAGCTGCCGCGCATGAAGCTGTGGGCTGAGATTTGTGAGGGTTTGAGAAAGTGGAGCCAGTAGCGGGAGTTGTCATGATGGGCGTAGGGAGTTCCTGAGGCGGTGACTCCAGTGACGCCCATGACGCGGCGGTAGGCGGCGGGATAAACGCTGGAGGAGGGCACGATAATGCCGGTGGAGTCGAAGGGGTATGGAAGGAGCGGAAGCGGAAAGTAATCACCGCAGGCCGCGAACATGGCGGTGCCGCGGTCATAGGCGGCGTTCACTGCATCCGTCCACATCATGGAGGGGCTGCCTCCATGGCTGATGGAGAGTATGTCGCATTGTTTGACGCGACTGGCGTAGTCGATGGCGCAGGCGAGGTTGGCGGAGGAGAGTGAGGCGACCCACGGAGCGATGCGGACCGGATGGATTTCGGCATCTGGAGCCGCGCCGATCTCGTAGGTGCCGGGGGCGAAACGACCGCCTGGATCGGTGAGTTTGACTTTTCTGCCTGCGAGGATTCCTAGGGTGCCGGTGCCGTGGCCGCTGAAGGTGGGGCTGGTTTGGCCGGGCTTGGAGCGGTCAACCCTGTAGTTGCCGGTGGAGCAGGCATCGCGGTCATGGCGTAGTTCCTGGATGATGTCCGCGGAGATTTCGTCCTTGATGTTGGCGGGGATGCCTTTGTTCCTTGAATCGAAGCCGGTATCGAGAATGCCGATCCTGATGCTGCGGCTGTTGCCACTGAGGCGGGCCATGTCACGGGCTTTGGCGAGCTGGCTGTGTTTTTCATCCTGATACCAGAGCGGATCGAGAAGGCCCGACGGTCCGGTGGGCGGCTCCGGCCATGCCGCTGATGGCTGCTTGCCAACTAACATATTGGGGACTGCTCCGACGTGTTGCTTCTTTGGCGGATCGAAAGCATTTTTTTTTGGCAGCGGTTTCCTTGAATGTGAGACCTGGCTCAAGCAGCATGGGATAGACGCCGAATTCGCGGAATGCTGCGTCGGCGATTTCAGGCGCTAGTCTCATGGCTTTGGGCCAAGGGGGCAGCATTCCTGAGTCCGTGAGCCTGTCCTTGTTGTCGTCCCTCCATGCGACATACCACTGGGATTGAACTTGCGCGTTCTGAGGGCCTTCCAGCACATGCCTGAAATGCCAGCCGGTTTCCTTATCCGTGATGATACCGCTTTCGTGGCTTGTGGAGGGGATTCTGACGAAGAGCCTGTGTTCCATATTGAATGTCTGGCGCAAAGTCGTGCAGGACGCGCCTGATAACATGACAACAGCCAGTGTGAGTTTGTGGCGGGGTTTCATGACGGGAGCGGATTCATTGGCTTTCGTAGTTGAGTGCATGGCTGCCGGGGGAGTAGTCGATGCGGGTGATTTTGTCGTTGGGGGGCTTGACGAGGAGGCGGTCGTCGTAGCCGATGGCGAAGCCGTTGGTCTGGATGCCGGCGTCCATCATGAGGCCGTAGCGGCGGGAGTGGACGAGCGGGGCGTCCGCAGTGTGACCTTCTCGGATGTTGACGGCTCCGAGATAGGTGATGGAGCCGTCGGCATGGCTGATTTTCATGCTACAGGAGCAGCACGATAGTAGGACGACTGAGGCGAGGAATGTTGGGAATAAGCGCATGGCTGGCGAAAAGTTGGTCACTCATGATCCGGTTTCTCCGATGATCTGCGGTGTTGGCGTGTCGGTATTGGTCTCGGTGGCGGTGGCGGGGGTGGGGGTGGGCGTTACAGGCTCCGGTTTCAGGCCGAGACCGGCGCGGATGATTTTGTTGAGATTTTTGCCTGCTTGGCCCTTGTTGCCGGTTTGTCCTAGCCGGGTCGCGGCTTCCCCTGTGGCTATGGTTTGTACGATGCGGACTCCGGTATCGGAACTAAGTCGTCGTTTTTCGTCGATGCCCTTGGGTGCGGGGATTTTCGCGGTCAGCCCGCTGGCATGGACGCTTAGATCAGTGTAGGTGGATGGGAGGTCTTTTTGCTGAGAACTCGGGTAATTCGACAGTGGATTTACAACAACCGGACTGGAAGGCGTTCTTTTGGCTTCGGGGAAAACAGCGAAGACGCTGCGTTTGAGACCTGCGTTGAGCGATGGGGCGATGCCGTCGGTGGTTCCAGCTTCGAGGCCCATATTGAATTTGGTGGTGGTGGAAACGACGAGGGACTGGTTGGGTTCGGAATTGTCTTCCGGGTTCGGGACTCCGCCAGCGGCGGCTCCTGTGGCGAGTAGATCAGACACTGCGAGGCCGTTGAATCCGCGGTATTCAGCATCAAAGGCGGCTTTGACGGAGGAATGTTTGCCACGTGGCAACCATGCGAATTCAGTGCGTTCATAGCCAAAGGACGCCTTTTGTGGGACGCCTTCTTTTACGCCTTGGGCGTGGACTCCAAGCTGGGAGCCTGTGTAGATCACCGGTCTTTGGAGACAAGATGGTAGAAGACCTGCGATGAGTAATAAAATGAGCGGATTTTTCATTGTGTGGAGATTGTGCGTTGTTGGATGACTTCCTTGAGTGCTGCGGCGGTGGTTTTGCCTTTTGATATTTCCGGCTGTGCGGCTAGCGATGGTGCGCCGGATTCAACTGCGGGAGTGGCAAGGACGGAGTCTGCGCCTTTGCCGATGGCGAAGAACTGCCGAATGCGAGCACCGTAGTTTGAGCCGTTTTCAGACAAGGTGGCATCGGCTGGTAGATTTTTTCCCGCATTGCCGATGCCCTGCACGCCGGAGGTATGAACGCTGATGTCTGAAACAAGGGCTGGTAGCTTAGACTCGGGGCCGTCAGTGTGTACTCTTGTGCCGATGCGACGGGAGTAGCCGAGATGCGTGGATGGGATTGCATCGTCATCCGCACCGCCGAGGTTGATTCCAAAGCCCACACGAGTGCGGGAAACGAAGACGAGCGGCTCCGAGATTTCTTCAACAGGGTCTTCGCTTGCTACGGGATTGGTGGGATCCGCAATGGTATCTGCTGCCGTGCCTGTGGCGAAGGTCTCTCGGATGGCGGCACCTTTGGTCCAGCTGGTCTCCGAGTCGATGCGGCCGAGAAGAGATTCGTTTTTCGGTGTTTGCGGGCCAGCGTAGATGAGTTCGCGGCGGCGGAAACCTACGTTCACGTAGGTGGGCACCTTGGCGGCATCTCCGCCGACTTCCAGTCCCGTGGAGGTCTGGGCGGCGAAAACGATGTCTTTTGAGCAGGATGTGAGGGCCAAACTTGCGAGGGAACCCAGTATGAGAAGTAGGTGGGTGGGTGGTTTTTGAGTTAGGGAGTTCATCCGGTGTGGGAATTTAGAGGTTTGGATTGAAATGTGAGTTGATGATTTCTGCTCGCCCCCATCTGGGAATCGGCATTTGAAGGTTTCTATTTGAATCTCTTCGGAAATTGCAAGGGGCAGATGCGTACAAAATCGCTGGTCTCGTTAGGTTATCCGAAATGATTTGGATTTCGACAGCAACCCGGATCGGGCGGCAAACTCCATAACGCAATCTAACGGTAACGCGGATCTCCGGAAATTTCAGATCAGCAGTTCGCGTCTGACTGACTCGGGAATCACGCGTTCACACGCTGACGAATTCTTGGTCAACAGGAGCGGTTATTGCTTTCATCAACACTGTCATGTTGCGCTATCGCGGATACGATGGGTCGCTGATTCACGGTGAGTCCCAGTTCGAAGTTCATCTCTGGCTATCCGACGGTATTTTTTCTAAAACTGATGGGTTTTCATGTCTCGCACGGTGACTGTTCCGCGCGCTTAAGATTTCCTGTGAACGCGAGTTGAAGTTGATTGCTCTGCTGCGTAGTCACTCGCTACGTGCTGTTACCAGTATGCCTACTTGGTTCAAATCACGCGCGACCACAACACTTTGAGATAGCGCGATTCCGGGTAGTTCGAGAGCGAAGGATGATCGGGTCCGGCTCCGGTGCGGTCGAAGGTTTGTAGGCGCATGTCGCGGCGGTGAGCGGAGGTGACGACGATGCGCTCGAAGGATTCCGCGCTCAACTGGCCGGAGCATGAGCAGGTGACGTAGAGGCCGCCGGGCGCGATCAACTGAAGTGCGAGCTTGTTGAGGTCGGCGTATTTGGCAATTCCGATCTCGTCTTCGCGGCCGTGGATGAACTTCGGTGGATCGGCGATGACGAGATCCCAAGTGCGACCGTTTTCGATCATGGTGCGCAGCCAAGTGAAAGCGTCGGCGTGGGTGAATTTGATTTTGACCTTGTTGAGGTTGGCGTTGCGTTTCGCCATCTCGATGGAGTCTTCATCGAGGTCCACTGCGGTGACTTCTTCCGCGCCTGATAGAGCGGCGCTGATTGCGAAACCGCCGGTGTAACAGCAGAGGTCGAGCACGTTGCGGCCTTTGGCGAGTGCTCCGAATTTTTTGCGGTTGTCGCGTTGGTCGCAGAAGAAGCCGGTTTTGTGGCCGGAGGTGAAGTCCACTTCATAGCGCACGCCATGTTCGCGGATCTTTACGGTGCGGACCGCATCGGACTCCACGCCGCCGTTGCGGGGAATGCCTTCGATTCGGGCGAGATCTTCATCGATGCTAACAACGACGCGTTTCGTATCGAAGCAATCATGGAGCAGCGGCAGCCAGCGGGAGAGGCGCTGCCATGCGGCGAGGTTGGTGATTTCCACGGAGAGCACGTCGGCGAATTTGTCCGCGACCATTCCGGGAAGAAAATCCGCATCGCCGTGGATGGCGCGGTAGCTGTCTGTTTCCGTATCGAGTGCGAGCATACCTCTACGAAGCGCGGCGGCGTTGCGGATGGCATCTTCGAAGAAAGACTCGCCGATCTCCTCAAGCGAGTGGCTGACGACGCGCAACGGCATGCGGGATTTCGGATTCCAGAGTCCCCAGCCGAAACGGGTGCCTTCTTTGCCGATGACTTCTACCAGATCGCCGGGTCTCGCGTCGCGGGAAACTTCGCCGATCATCTTGGGCCAGATGGATGGGTGGAAGGTGATGTTTTTTATTTGGACGCTCGGCACGGTGGAAATACGAAGCACAGGCGGGCGGATGTCGAATAATTTATCGGCGGATGGAGCCTTGAAATCTCCGCGTCGGTCGCAATGCTGGCGCATGGCATTCACACTTCATCCACGTTTAGCGGCGGGCGGCATCGAGCTTGGCGTGATCGCGGGCTGCCATTTGCTTTTGAAAAACAACGCCTTGTTTCCTTGGTTCCTGCTGGTGCCGAAGGTGGAGGAGGGGATTGAGGATCTGCATCAGTTAGAGTCCGCTCGCTACGATGAGGTGATGGCGGCGTTGCGTGCGGTGTCGTCGTTTGTCGCGGAGTATTTCAGACCGGAGAAGCTCAATGTCGGCTGCATCGGCAATCAGGTAAGGCAGATGCACCTTCACATCGTGGGGCGCAGCACTGGAGATCCGGCGTGGCCCGGCACGGTCTGGGCATACGAGGGCAAGCAGCCCTACACGACTGAGGAAATCGAACGGATCACCATTGCGGCGCGCACTGTGTTAGAAATTTCCGGCGTGCCTTCTGCAGATGATCGTGGATGATCGGTCATGCTTGTTGGAACCCACGCGCTGCTGCCGGTCTGCACCTGTCTGCTGGTGGAAAACGTATCGCTGGCCTGCGGGCGCGGGCGTTTGTTTCCGCCGAAGACCATGCTGCTGGTGGCGGGCTTCGGAGTGCTGCCGGATCTTTGCACGCCGCACATCTCGTTGGAGGCAAGATACACGAGCTGGTCGCATACGGCGTGGTTCATGATCGGCCTGATCGTAGCATGCGCGATGGCGGCGAGTTTTATGGAAAAGGGTTACCGCTTGCGAGTGGCAGTGCTGTGTTGGCTGGCTGCGGCATTGCATCTTGCGGATGATGCGATTTCCGGCGGCATCACATGGCTCTACCCGTGGCGGAATGATGTCATTGGAAGCTACATCATTCCTCCGCAATATTGGATCTGGTATGATGCGGGCTTCATTCTTCTCACTTGGTTCCTCGTGCGCGTGCTGCCACATCTGGAAGCGCGTGGCATCCGCAAGGAAAACTCCTGATGCACTCACTGAAAACACTCGCCTGTCTGTTCGCCACGCTGCTTCCACTGGCTGCGGAATCCGGCGCACTCATCGTGAAAGCTGCCCGCAAGCAGATCGGCGTCACGGTTTCCTATGATCCCGCCTACGTCTCTCTCGCCTATCCGGGCGGCGATGTGCCGAAGGAACGTGGCGTTTGCACCGATGTTTTGATCCGTGCGCTGCGCGATGGACTCACCGCCGATCTCCAGAAGCTCGTGCATGAGGACATGAAGAAAAATTTCTCCCTCTATCCGAAACAGTGGGGTCTCTCAAAGCCTGACAAAAACATCGACCACCGCCGCGTGCCGAATCTTCGCACTTATCTGAAACGCCGTAGTTTTGAACTCAAGCTCGCCAAGCCTTTTGAAAACGCAGCCTTCAAACCCGGCGACATCGTAACCTGCACCATCCCGCCGAACTTGCCGCATGTAATGATCGTCAGCGATAGCAAAAACTCGGCGGGCGTCCCGCTCGTCATCCACAACATCGGCGGCGGTGCGCGGGAGGAAGAGGCGCTCACGAAGTTTCCGCTGACCGGGCACTATCGCTGGCCTTGAGAGTGGCGGAATCGAAACACAGCAACTCGATTTACCGCTTGGAACCCACCGGGTTTCTCTCTGGAATGCCTGCGTCATGGCCTACCTCGACGAAAACTTCCTGCTGCACTCGCCCACCGCGCGCCGTCTTTTCCAAGAAGTGGCGAAGGACCAGCCGATCATCGACTACCACTGCCATCTCTCTCCGCGTGAGATCGCGAGCAATCACCGTTGGGGAAACATCTCGGAAATCTGGCTTGGCGGAGATCACTACAAATGGCGGCTGATGCGTGCCAACGGCATCGACGAAGATCTCATCACCGGCGATTCCACACCGCGCGAGAAGTTCCAGGCCTGGGCGGAAACCGTGCCATACACGCTGCGCAACCCGATCCATCACTGGACGCACATCGAACTGCAACGCTACTTCGGCATCGATCTCATGCTCGGCCCGGACACGGCGGATGAGATTTGGGAACGCACCAATGCAAAACTAACAGAACCGGAATTCTGCGTGCATGGCATCTTGAAGAAATTCGACGTCCGCATGGTCGGCACCACCGATGATCCGGCGGACCCGCTGGACGATCACGTCGCCATCGCTGCTTCGGATCTGAAAACCGTCGTCGCGCCGACCTTCCGCCCGGACAAGGCGCTGCTGGTGGATCGCCCGGACTTGCTCGCACCCTGGTTGGAAAAACTGGAGGCGATCACGGACCTCAACATCGTCCACCTTTCCGATCTGCTGGCTGCTCTTCAGAAACGCCACGATGATTTCCATGCGGCGGGTGCTCGTCTATCAGATCATGGCTTGGACCGCATGCCCGCGCTGCGCTGCAGTGATGAGGAAGCGGCCATGATTTTCGACAAGGCACGATCAGGAAAGTCGGCCACCGAGGAGGAGAAGGAAAAATTCGCGTTCTATCTGATGGTGTTCTTCGGCCAACTCGATGCGGCGAAGGGCTGGAACATGCAACTTCATCTCGGCGCGTTCCGAAATACCAACAGCCGCATGTTCGGCCAAACCGGCCCGGACTCGGGATTCGACACCATCGGCGACACCCGCCAGGGAGCAGCGCTGGTGCATTATCTCGATGCCTTGGCCCGCGAGGGTTCCATGCCCGGCATCGTGCTCTACAACTTGAACCCTGCCGACAACTACCTCTTCGCATGCATGACCGGAGCCTTCCAAGACGGCACTTTTCCCGGTAAAATCCAGTTCGGCTCCGGCTGGTGGTTTCTCGATCAGAAGAACGGCATGGAACTCCAGCTCGACGCACTCTCCGCCACTGGTCTGCTCTCGCGCTTCGTCGGGATGCTCACGGATTCACGTTCGTTCCTGTCCTTCCCGCGTCACGAATATTTCAGGCGCATCCTCTGCAATCTCATCGGCTCGGAAGCGGACCGTGGAGAACTGCCGGATGACTTCGAGGCTCTGTCCGGCCTGATTCGTGATGTCAGTTTCGGAAACGCGAAACGCCATTTCGGATTTGATGTCTGATAGAAAACTAAAGCTATGATCCACAAAACCGCCGCCTGTCTGCTCGCGCTCGCCACGTCACTCTCCGCCCTGCCGGTCTTCATCGGCACGAACACCGGAAAGAACTCCACCAGCAAGGGCATCTACCTCGCCGACTTCGATCCTGAATCCGGCAAACTCACCGCGCCGAAACTCGCCGCCGAGTATGCGAGTCCGGGTTTCCTCGCACTGCATCCGTCCAAGCCCGTGCTGCTATGCATAGGCGCGCCGAAGCAACCCTTCGCGGACGGCAGCAGTTCCGTGGCCGCGTTTTCCATCGGCAAGGATCACGCATTGAAGTTTCTCGGTGAGGCGAGCGCGGGAGGGAAGGGGGCTTGCCATCTGGAGGTGGATGCCACCGGAAACACCGTGGCCGTAGCGAACTATGGCGACGGAACCATCTCCACCATCCGGCTCGATGAAAACGGCACGCCTGTGAAAACCGTAACCGTCATCACCAACACCGGTTCCGGTCCTAACAAGAATCGCCAACAAGGCTCGCACGCCCACGGCGTCTATTTCGACAAAGCAAACACTCATCTCTTCGTGCCAGACCTCGGGATAGATAAAGTGCTAGTCTATCCCTTCGATGCCGCCACTTCCAAACTCGGTGACGCTTTGCCTCCGCTACTCACCGCACCCGGCGCAGGGCCTCGGCACATGGCGTTTTCACCAGACGAAAAACACGCCTATGTGCTCAACGAACTGGATTGCACGATCCTCGTCGCATCCCATGAAGCGGGGCGTTTGGCCGCCATCGGCCCCGTGCCGATGATGCCTGAACCGGCCAGCACGATGACCTCCGCCGAGATCGAAGTGAGCGATGACGGGAACTACGTCTATGCCTCCGTGCGTGACAAAAGCCCAGATCCTGCGAACGCAAACGAGCTGTGGGTTTTCAAGCGTGACTCCAGCACCGGCAAACTCGCG
>JANMLQ010000268.1:0-39670 GCA_031372635.1 Akkermansiaceae bacterium
GATCCGAAAAAGACCGGCGGGCTCTATGCAGTGAAGGACGTGATGAACACCGCCCCCGTCGCGGATGGCGAGTGGTTCGACTATCACATCAAGGTGGAGGGCAAGCACATCACCCTCTCCATAAACGGCAAAGTCACCACCGACTGGACCGAGCCGGAAGGCTGGGACCCCGCCACCGACCTGAAAGGCATGCCCGGCCGCAAACTCAGTGAAGGCACCATCGCCCTCCAAGGCCACGACCCGAAGAGCATCGTTTTTTTCAAGGATCTCTTCATCAAGCCGCTCAAATAAACGCGATTTGGAAAGAGGGGAACGGGCAGCTTGCCCGTTCTTCATCCGACACGGGCAAGCTGCCTATGCTCTTCTTCACCAACAATCACAAGCGCATTGCCACCTTCAAAAACGGCGCGGTGCGGGATTTTTTGGAGGTGATGATTTTTTTCCGGTGGGCCTTGGGCGACGATTTCGCCGCCGGCTTCTCCGGCTTCGGGGCCGAGGAGTGGTTGCTATCCACCCGGCCAGCAAATATACTGGTTTCCTTTTGAAACTTGAACCCGTCTCACGATCAGCTTGACTGTGTTCGTGAGCGACTCGGCATCCGATTTATTCATCGTAGATAACAGCGATAGTGACTGGAAAGTCCGCAACTATCTCGCCGAATGGTGTGACTTGTCCGCAGCCATCGACATCGCCACGGGCTATTTTGAAATCGGTTCCCTGCTGGCCCTCGGTGGCAAATGGCGGAGCGTGGACAAGATCCGCATTCTGATGGGTGATGAGGTTTCGAAGCGCACCAAGCGCGCCTTCGAGGAAGGTCTTCGGAAAATCGCATCCACCTTGGATACCAGTCTCGAATCCGAGAAAAAGGCCAACGATTTCCTTTCGGGAGTTCCCGAGGTCGTAGATGCGTTGCGATCTGGGAAACTCCAATGCCGCGTCTATCGAAATGACAAGTTTCACGCGAAATGTTACCTCACCCATGCCCGGCAGGCGGTTGTCGGCTCGTTCGGATTAGTAGGCTCTTCCAATTTCACCAAGCCGGGTCTTGAGGACAACGTGGAACTGAATGTCCAGATCCGCGGAAATGACGTGCGGCTTTTGCAGGACTGGTATGAAACGCACTGGGAGGAATCGGAGGACGTCACCGCCGAAGTCCTCCGCACCTTCGAGCGCCACACATCACCCCGGATACCGTTCGAGGTTTGGTATAAATCACTGCACGAGCTTCTGCGCGGACACGAACTGACTCCGGACGAATGGGACCGCGAACATTCGGAAATTTTCCCGAAGCTCTCCCGCTACCAGCAGGACGCTTACAAGAACCTGGTGCAAATCGCTGGCTTGTATGGAGGGGCCTTTCTCTGCGACGGAGTCGGCCTCGGGAAAACTTACGTCGGACTGATGTTGATCGAGCGGATGGTCATGCACGAAGGCAAACGAGTGGTGCTTTTCGCGCCCAAAGCCGCGCGCGAGGATGTGTGGGCACCCGCAGTCGAGAAGCTACTCCCGGACCTCAACAGTGGCTTCGTCACGTTTATTCCTTACAACCACACCGACCTCCAACGAAAAGGAACTTTCCCGCGTGATTTGGAACGGACCATCCGTGACGCGGACGTGATCCTGATGGATGAGGCTCACCATTTCCGCAACCCGGGAGTCGCAGGAGAGGGGGACCGCGAGGCGTCCCGCTATCGGAAGCTCCAACAATACCTCCACCAACCCGGCGGCCGCCCGAAACAGCTCTTTTTCCTAACCGCCACACCGATCAATAATAGTGTCCACGATTTCCGGCACATCGTGGAACTCATCACCCATGGCGATGAATCCTTCTTCGCCAAGGAAGGTCGTAATCTGGGAATCCACAACCTGCGCTCCCACTTCGTTCAGTTGGAAAAATCCCTGCTGCAAGTCCATGCCGACGAGCCTGCCACGGAAACCGCCGATTTCTTCCGCATCGAAGACACACTTCAAAAGGACCGTCTGTTTGATGAACTCGTCGTCCAACGCAGCCGCGCTTACGTCCGGAAAAGTGAAACCAGCGCGGCGGGCGGAGCCGTCCTCTTCCCTTCCCGCGAGGCTCCGCGTGTGGCTCCCTATAAGCTAAAACTCACCTACGGCGATCTGCTGAAATCCGTCGAGCAGGCATTCCACCGCGAGAAGCCATTGTTCGCCCTCACCCTCTACTATCCCCTATCAAAATGGATCGGACCTACCGATACCCCGGACCTCCAGTCGTTCGACACAGGCCGCCAGAAACAGGTAGTCTCGCTGATCCGCACCCAGTTTCTCAAGCGCTTCGAAAGCTCAGCCCACGCCTTCGAAAAATCCTGCTGGCGGCTTCTAAAAAAACTCCTCGCCTGGTGCGAGGTCCACGCCGACTCCCCGCATGAACAACGCCGCCTTGAACGCTGGAAACTCAAGAACGCCACTCTCATTAACTACGCCGCCGCCCATCAATCGGAACTATGGCCCACGGACGAGAGCGGCAGCAATGACGAGGATGAGGATTTCATCACCCAAGAAGACCTCGACCGCATCGAGAAGCTCGATCCCACGCTCTATCAGGTTGATGAAATCCTCGACGACACCTTCGACGACTTGGAGCAGATCGTCACCTTCCTCGAACTCGGCGGAAAAGTGGATCCCGCCAAGGACGACAAGCTCAAGGCCTTGGTGAAATTGCTCAAATCCGACAAGGATCTCAAAACGCGCAAGGTCATCCTCTTCACCGAGTTCGCCGACACCGCCTGGTATCTGGAAAAGCAACTCAAGGAAGCAGGCATCTCCGGCATCGAGCGTATCGACGGCAGTTGCAGCCAGCGCGTCCGCAGCAGTGTCATCCACCGCTTTTCACCCTTCTACAATGGACGCTCCTCGGAGGAGCTGGCATCGAAAGGCCAGAGTGAAATCCAAGTTCTCATCGCCACCGATGTTCTCGCGGAAGGCCTGAACCTCCAAGACGCCGATCGCCTCATCAACTACGATCTCCACTGGAATCCCGTCCGGCTCATGCAGCGCATCGGCCGCGTGGACCGTCGCGTGAATCCTGAAACCGAGAAAGCCCTGCTAGCCTCCCACCCGCACCTCGCCGCGACTCGTGGCAAGATCGTCTATTGGAATTTTCTCCCGCCGGACGAACTCGACGACCTGCTCCATCTCTATCAGCGCGTCAACCGCAAGACCCTCGTCATCTCCCGCACCTTTGGCATCGAGGGACGGAAGCTGCTCACTCCGGACGACGAGTTCGATCCCGTCCGCGAGATCAACGAGCAATATGAAGGACAGGAAAGCGAGAGCGAAGCACTGCGCCTCGAATACGAGGAACTCACCCGCGATCACCCGGACCTCGCCGCAGGGCTACCCGATCTGCCGTTGAAACTCTTCTCTGGCAGGAAATCCTCGTCGCCCGGCGTCCGCGCCGTGTTCTTCTGCTTCCGCATCCCGCATCCGGATCCCGGCCTCGTCGAAGGGTCCGACGGTGCCAACCGTTGGTCCGAAACCGCCGGCAGCACCGTCTGGCTCTGCACCGATCCCGAGGGTAAAATCATCGCCGACTCCCCCCGCGCTATCGCTGATCTGATTCGCTCCCAGCCAGAGACCCCCATTCACCATTCGCTCGACCGCACCGCCTTGTCCAAACTCCGCGAAAAGCTGGAAAAGGAACTCATCAAAACCCACCTCCGCCCGCTCCAGGCTCCCATCGGCGTATCGCCCGTGCTGAAGTGCTGGATGGAAGTGAGCTGAACCCCGCCGAACGCCGTGAAGAAACCCAAAGACGCCGCAGCTCCGATCTTGGATCGTGTTCAGTTCATTCTGGATTCGGCACAGACTCATGCCGCGCGCTCGGTGAACACCGCCCAAGTCGTCGCCAACTGGCTGATCGGGCGCGAAATCGTGGAAGAGCAACAGCAGGGTGCCAAACGCGCCGGGTATGGGGAACAGATGATGGATCAGCTCGCCAAGGATCTTTTCAAGAATGGAGCTCGTGGTTACAGCAAAGCTTCCTTGAAGTTTTGCCGACAGTTTTTTCTGAGCTATCCCGAACTTGCGGCCGCACAGATTGGCTACGCAGTGCGTAGCCAATTCAAGACAGGGAATGGTGAGGATGCAATTGGTTACGCGCCGCGTAAACAATTGCCCTCATCCAAGCAGTCGGAACCAATTCGCTATGCACCGCGTAGCCAATCCAGTCTCATCCCCCAGATCATCGAAGCCACTCGCTCTGCCGCATGGCAGCCCGGCCTCCTCCACTCCAGCCTCTCGTGGACTCACTATCGCACATTGATGCGCGTCTCCAATCTCCCGGCACGCGCCTTCTACGAGATCGAGGCCATCCAACAGAACTGGAATGCCCGCGAACTGGAGCGGCAGATCAACAGCCTGCTTTTCGAACGCCTCGCCAAGAGCCGCGATAAAAAAGGCGTCATGAAACTCGCCACCAAGGGCCAGCAAATCCAGACCCCGGCGGATGTCTTCAAAGACCCCATGGTCATCGAATTTCTCGGCCTGCCCGAAAGCCATCGGCTCGTCGAAACGAAACTGGAGGAAGCGCTCATCACCAACCTCAAGGAGTTCCTCCTGGAACTGGGCAAGGGCTTTGCCTACGTCGCAAGACAGGAACGCCTCACTTTGGAAGGCGATCACTTCTACGTCGATCTCGTCTTCTATCACACGGTATTGAAGTGCTATGTGCTCATCGATATCAAGGTCCGCAAGCTCTCCCATCAGGACATCGGCCAGATGCAGCTCTATACAAACTACTACGACCAGGAACGCCTCACGCCCGGAGACAATCCCACGCTCGGCCTCATCCTCTGCACCGATCAGAACGAAACCGCCGTCCGCTACACCCTCGGCCCCGGCCGGAAAAAGATCTTCAGCAGCCGCTACCAATTCCATCTTCCCACCGAGGCCGACCTCGCAGCCGAAATCCGGCGCGAACTGGCCGAACTCACGCCCTCCGCCCCGGCCAAACCCGCTCCGAAGAAAACCGCCGCCAAATCCAAGCGCAAACCCGCATGACCGACCTCCGCCACGTCCGCAATTTCGAATCCCTGATCCGCTACCTGGAGGAAGAACTCGATTGGCCGCTCGATGGTTATGAAATGGAGGATCTCACCTTCGACTACGAGCCTGCGGACCTCGGCCTGAAAGCGGAAGACGCGGCGGCGGTGAAATCGATCAAACAGCTCCGCCCGCTCAACTCCCAACAGCCGTGGGGCATCTTCTTCATCGAGTTCGACAAGAAGAAGCTCCCGGTCGTCGTCCTACGCTGCATCCTCTCCCACCTCGTCTTCAAGAAACGTGCTTCCGCAAACAAGGCGGACCGCGCCGCGTGGAATTCCCACGACCTCCTCTTCATCTCCGCCTTCGGTCCCGAGGACGAGGCCGGGCGCGAGATCGGATTCGCCCACTTCCATGAGGAAAGCGGCGACCTCCCCAGCCTGCGCGTCCTCGGTTGGGATGGCGCGGACACCACACTCAAACTCCAGACCGTCGCCTCCACCCTGAAGGATCGCCTGCGTTGGCCGGAAAAGGGCGAAACCGTGGACGCTTGGCGCGAGCGCTGGTCCCGCGCCTTCCGCCACCGGCCCGGCCACGTCATCAAGACTTCCGACATGCTCGCGGAAGCCCTCGCCGCCTTGGCGAAACGCATCAGTGACGCCGCCCAGACCAAGATCAAGCACGAGACCGAGAGCGGCCCGCTGCGCTCCCTCCACCGCGCCTTCCAGACCAATCTCATCCACGACCTCACCGAGGACGGCTTCGCCGACACCTACGCCCAGACCATCACCTACGGCCTGCTCACCGCCGCCATCAACCGCACCGACATGGCGGGCGGGAAACACGGCACTTTCGTAAAAGCGGATGACGTTTCCCTCTCCATCAAGCCCACCAGCCCCTTCCTCAAGGAAATGCTGGAAACCTTCCTCAAAGTCGGTGGCCGCAAGAGCCAGATGGACTTCGACGAGCTCGGCGTGCAGGACGTGGTGGAACTCCTCCGCAGCGATGTCACCGACATCCCCGCCATCCTCGCCGACTTCGGCAACCGCACCCGCGGCGAGGATCCCGTCATTCACTTCTACGAACACTTCCTCGGCGCTTACAACAAGCAGCTCAAGATCCAGCGCGGCGTCTTCTACACCCCGCAGCCCGTCGTCTCCTACATCGTCCGCAGCGTCCACGAACTCCTCCAAACCGAGTTCGGCCTCGAACACGGTCTCGCCGACACCACCACCTGGGGCGAGTTCATTCAAAAATCCAAAATCACCAATCCTCAATCGGAAATCTCTCTTCCCCCGCTCACCGACCAGCCCGGCGAAACCCGCACCATCTCCCCGGACGAGCCCTTCGTCCAGATCCTCGATCCCGCCACCGGCACCGCCACCTTCCTCGTCGAGGTCATCGACGTCATCCACCGGACCTTGAAGGAAAAGTGGAAAGCCCAGCGCCTCAACCCCGCCCAACAGCGGGAAGCGTGGAACGACTACGTGCCGAAACACCTTCTGCCACGCCTCCACGGCTACGAACTCATGATGGCCCCCTACGCCATCGCCCACATGAAGATCGGTCTCAAGCTCACCGAGCTTGGCTACGAGTTCCAGTCCGACGCCCGTGCCCGGATTTACCTCTCCAATGCCCTTGAACCATGGGTGAGAGACCCGAAATTCCCCGAATTCGAGGCCCTCGCCCACGAAGCAGCGGCCGTAAATGAGATCAAACGGCACAAGCGCTTCACCGTCGTTATTGGCAACCCGCCGTATACCGTGATGTCAGCCAATCTATCGGAATATGCGCGGGCGTTGATTGCTTCTTACCGATTTGTCGATGGGGAGCGATTGAAAGAGAAGAGCATGTTACGGCTCGAAATGCATCTCCAAGACGACTACATTAAGTTTTTCAGAATCGGACAAGTTGCCATCGATTTGGTTGGCTGCGGCGTCTTCGGATACGTGTCGAATCACAGCTTCTTGGACAACCCGACTTTGCGAGGCATGCGGCAGAGTTTACAAAATACCTTTTCCAAGCTTTGGCTCTACGACTTGCACGGAAACTCCAAGAAGAAAGATGATGCTCCAAGTGATGTCCAAGACAAAAACGTCTTCGACATTCAGCAAGGCGTCGCCATCTCTTTGGGATTACGTCTCCCTTGTAGTCAATCACAGCACGTCGCCAGCCACTCCGACTTGTTCGGTTCCCGCGACACAAAGTATCGCCATCTGGCGGCATCTGTTGTAACGGAGACGACGTGGGGAATTCTACAGCCCTCGTCACCATCGCATCTTCTTGTTCCTCAGGACATCACACTGCGTGCCGAATTCAACAAGGCTATTTGTTTGCTTGAAATCATGCCTTTGAACTCATGCGGTGTGGTAAGCGGCCGAGAAGGGCTGAATTACGACTTGGATCAGGAAGCCCTTGAAGGACGCATCGATTTGTTTTGCGACCCCAATCATAGTGATGACTGGGTACGACAGAAATTCGATATTCGCGATGCGGGTGGCTACGAATTGTCGAAGCGACGACGGATGATTTTGGGAAAGAAAGCTAGCTCGTTCACACGCCGGATTGACATCAAGCCATTTGATACGCGTTGGGTCGCCTATACGCGGGGCGTGTTGACATCGGACCAGTCGAACGTGATGTCGCACATGCTGGGAACTCCAAACATCGGCTTGATTACAACGCGGCAAACCAAAGAGGCATGGGGTGCATTTGTCACCCGGCACCCCATTGCCCACAAAGCCGTGTCTGCCTACGACGTCAGCTCGTTGTTTCCCCTCTATCTTCACGCAGACAGCAATTCGTTGAACCTCTCGGGCGCGACAGAGCCGAATCTTTCCCACTCCTTCTTGCGGGCGATGGCAAATGCGTTGGGAGTTTCGCAGAAAGGCGAGGACGGCCTGCCCCTAGGACTAACATCTGCAACCATCCTCCATTACATTTATGCAGTATTTCACAGTCCCGGCTACCGGAGCCGCTACGCGGAGTTTCTCAAGATCGACTTCCCGCGCCTGCCGTTGACCGGAGATCTGGAACTGTTCCGCAAGTTGGCTTGCCTCGGTGCCGAACTCGTTGCCCTGCACCTGCTTGAATCACCCAAGCTCGACCAATCCATCACGGAATTCATCGGCAGCTCCAAAGAAATCACCAAAGTCGGCTACACGGACCACACCGTCTGGATCAACGCCGGCGGAACCAAAGGCAAGAACACGCCCGGCACCTGCGGATTCCACGGCGTGCCCGAAGCCGTCTGGAACTTCCACATCGGCGGCTATCAGGTTTGCGAGAAATGGCTGAAGGACCGCAAGGGCCGCACGCTCACCGCCGAGGACATCGCCCACTATCACAAGATCGTCGTCGCCTTATCCGAAACCATCCGACTGATGGCAGAGATCGATGAAGTCATCGCCCAGCACGGCGGCTGGCCAGGAGCTTTCCAGACTGCGCAAGCATGAACCCCGAACCGACAGCATCGGAGTCCGCTCCTGACCTCTGCCACCTCTTCGTGGACGAGGCAGGCACGCCGGACATCTTCGATGCCAAAGGCCGCATTAACATCGGCAAGCCGGGCTGTTCCCGCTTCTTCTTCTTGGGAATGCTGGAGGTGGATGATCCCGACCCACTGACCGAGGCGCTCAAGACGCTGCGCGCGCAACTGCTCACCGATCCCTACTTCGCCTCCGCCGAGTCCTTCAAACCGGAGCGCAAGAAGACCGCGCTGCTGCTCCATGCCAAAGACGATTTGCCCGAAGTGCGCGTGAAGGTCTTTGACCTGCTTCGCTCGCTGGGCTCCTCCATTCGCTTCCGTGCCGTGGTGTGCGACAAGGATGTCATCCGAGTCCGTGAAGAAAAGAAGCGTGAAGTATCCCCCGGCTACCGCTACAACCCAGATCATCTCTACGATGAACTCGCCCGGTCGCTCCTCGGCAAATTCAGCCGCATGGCCGACGGCTATCGCCTATGGATCGCCAAACGCGGCAACAAGGACCGCAACTCAGCCCTCCGCTCCGCTCTCGAACACGCCGAGGCCGACTTCACCCAGAGCTTCGGCTTCTCCCGAGGTGGACCCGATGCCTGGCACACCGTCGTGACCAACCCACGCGAAACCATCTGCCTGCAAGCCGCGGACTACTTCCTCTGGGCGCTGCAACGGTTCTATGAGCCACGCGTTCATCCCGAAACCGGCGAAGTCACCCACGAAGCCCGCTACCTGAACGCCATCTGGCCCCAGGTCAGCCAGATCCACGACCTGCACTTCGGCCCTTCCCACGGCACCTTCTTCACGCCTGCGAACCCCTTGAATCTCGTAGCTCGCTTCGGATCACGCCCCCTGAAAACAAAAAAACCGCACGTATAGGAGTCTTGTGGACTCTCACGGCGCGGGGCCGAGTTTCGCGTGCAGCGCCGTGAACATACCTGCTGTGAGATTCTCGTAAAGACGATTTTCTGTTCTTCAAAGCCCCAGCGCGCTTTTCAAGAACGGCGCGGTGCGGGATTTTTTTGAAGTGATGATTTTCTCCGGCGGGCCTTGGGCGGTGATTTCTCCACCGGCTTCTCCGGCTTCGGGGCCGAGGTCTAGGATGTGGTCGGCTTCGGCGGCGATGGCCATGTGGTGCTCGATGACGATGACGGTGTGGCCTTCATCAACGAGGCGGTGGAGGATGTCGATGAGGCGGCGGATGTCTTCGTGGTGGAGGCCGACGGTGGGTTCTTCGATGAGGTAGAGGTTTTGAAATTTGAGATTTGAAATTTGAGATTTGAGAGAGCGGCCTTTGATGAGTTCGGAGACGAGTTTGATGCGCTGGGCTTCGCCGCCTGAGAGGGTGGGCGAGGGTTGGCCGAGTTGGAGGTAGCCGAGGCCGGTGTCGGCCATGAGTTTGAGGGGGGTGGCGATGCGGGGTTGGCTGTCGAAGAAGGCGGCGGCTTCGTCGATGGTCATGGCGAGGACTTGGCCGATGTTTTTATCGCGGAAGGAAACTTCGAGGGTGGCGGGGTTGTAGCGTTGGCCGTTGCAGGAATCGCAGTGGACCCAGGTGGAGGGGAGGAAATCCATTTCGAGTTTCACGCGGCCGTTGCCTTTGCATTCGGGGCAGCGGCCGCCATCGGTGTTGAAGGAGAAGCGGGAGGCATCGAAGCCGCGCATGCGGGCCTCGGGCATTTGGGCGAAGAGGGCGCGGATGTGATCGAAGACTTTGACATAGGTGGCGGGGCAGGAGCGGGAGGTTTTACCGATGGGGGATTGATCGACTTCGTAGCAGGCTTTGATTTTATCGAAGCCGGTGGCGGCTTTGTAGGGGAGGGTTTGTTTGGAAGAGCGGCGACCGGTGATCGCCGCTACGGCCACGCATTGGTGCATGAGGGTGGATTTGCCGGAGCCGGAGATGCCGGTGAGGACGGTGAGGCGGGCGAGGGGGATGGTGGCTGTTAGGTTTTTAAGGTTGTTGGCGGTGCAGCCGGTGAGGGTGAGATGGGGGTGGGATTTTTTGATTTCACGGCGGGTGCCGCGGGTGGGGTGGGTGATTGGGTTTGTTAAGGCGCGGAGGGTGGGAGAAGTGTGAACATCGAACTTTGAACGCTTAACATTGAACTTCGAATTGGAAGATCCGGGCGGTTTGCCTTGATACACAACTTCGCCGCCGAGGCGACCGGCGGCGGGGCCGAGGTCGATGAGGTGATCGGCGGCGGCGATGGTGTCTTCGTCGTGTTCGACGATGATGAGGGAGTTGCCTTGGTCGCGGAGTTTGAGGAGGGTTTTTAATAGTGCGGCGTTGTCGCGTGGGTGGAGGCCGATGGTGGGTTCGTCTAGTACGTAGAGGACTCCGCGGAGGTTGGAGCCGAGCTGGGCGGCGAGGCGGATGCGCTGGGATTCTCCGCCGGAAAGGGTGTTGCCGGAGCGGTCGAGCTGGAGGTAGCCGAGGCCGACTTCTTCAAGGAACGAGAGGCGTTGTTTGATCTCGGGAAGGATGTCGCGGGCGATGAGTTTTTGGCGGGAGTCGGTGAAGGTGAGTTTATGGAAAAGGGCGGAAGCTTGGGTGATGGTGAGGCGGGAGATGGCGGCAATGGATGAGTGGGGACAGGATGTCCCCACGACGGACTGGGACTGCAAGTCCCAGCCACTGTGATGCAGCCTCACGTTTGCGGCGGTGGGGTTGAGGCGGGTGCCGTGGCAGGCGGGGCATTGGATGAGGTCGGTGGCGTCCATGCGGTCGATGGTGCGGTCGGCGTCGAGTTCGGCGGCGAGGATGGAGTCGAAGCGGGAGGTGTCGAGGTGGAAGCGGCGTTTGGGGATGCGGCCGTGGCCGCGGCATTCGGAGCACCAGCCGTGGGGGGAGTTGAAGGAGAAGAGGCGGGGATCGAGTTCGTCGAAGGATTTGTTACAGGAGGGACAAGCGGAGTGGGTGGAGAGGAGGATGAATTTTTTTTCGGCGGTGAGGATTTTGATGAGGCCTTTGCCGAGTTCGAGGGCGCGGGAGATGGAAGTGTGGAGTTCTGAGAGTTGGGCTTGGCGGTTGCAAACCGCCGCCACGACGATATCGATGTCGTGTTCTTTGAAGCGTTCGAGGCGGGTGAAGCCTTCGGCGTCTTTGAATTGCTTGTCCACTAACAGGCGGGTGAAGCCTTGTTTGAGCGCCCACTGGGCGATCTCGGTGTGGTAGCCTTTTTTTCCGCGAATGATGGGGGCGAGGAGGGTGACGGGGCCTTTTTTCAGGTGGAGGGCAATGGTTTTTTCGATGGCGGCGATGGATTGTTTTTCGACGGGGACGTGGCAGTCCGGGCAATGGAGGGTGCCGAGTTTGGAGTAGAGGAGGCGGATGAAGTTCCACAGTTCAGTGACGGTGGCGACGGTGGATTTGCCGCCGCCTTGGGAGACGCGTTGCTCGATGGCGACGGTGGGGGGGAGGCCGTGAAGTTGATCGATCTCGGGTTTTTCTAACTGCTCGGCGAATTGGCGGGCGTAGGCGGACATGGAGTCGAGGAAACGACGCTGGCCTTCGGCGAAGAGGATGTCGAAGGCGAGGGTGGATTTGCCGGAACCTGATAGGCCGGAGATGACGACGAGTTGATCGCGCGGGATGTCGAGGGAGATGTTTTTTAGGTTGTGGTGACGGGCGCCTTTTAAAGAGATGGAGGATTGGGGATTGGGGATTGGGGATTGGGGAGAGGAAGAACGGACTGAAGTCCGAACTACGTTGAGGGCTTCGCGGAGGTAGGTGCCGGTGGGGGTGTTGAGTTGGGCGATTTGCTCGGGCGGGCCGGCGGCGACGAGTTGGCCGCCGTGTTTTCCGGCTTCGGGGCCGAGGTCTAGGATCCAGTCGGCGGATTTGATGACTTCGAAGTTATGCTCAATGACTAGGAGGGTGTGGCCGGAGTTTACTAGTTTTTGGAAGACTGTCAGGAGGCGCTCGATGTCGGTGAAGTGGAGGCCGGTTGTTGGCTCATCTAAGATTAAGAGTTTAGAAGGGACAGGATGTCCCTTCGACGGACTGGGACTGCAAGTCCCAGCCACACTTAGAAGTTGGCAGAGTTTGAGGCGTTGGGATTCGCCGCCGGAGAGGGTGTTGAGGGGTTGGCCGAGTTTGAGGTAGCCGAGGCCGACTTCGACGAGGGGCGATAGGAGCTTGATGATTTGTTGGTGGCGTTTTTGGAATGCGGTCGGGACGCCCGCGCTTGTTGAGTAGAAGTCGATGGCTTCGGTGACGGTGAGGTTGAGGATGTCGTGGATGGATTTTTCCTGATAGAGAAACTCGAGGGTGGAGGGTTTGTAGCGTTTTCCCTCGCAGTCCGGGCAGGTGACGTAGAGGTCGGAGAGGAATTGCATTTCGACTTTCTCGAAGCCGTTGCCGGCGCAGCGGTCGCAGCGGCCATCGCCGGAGTTGAAGGAGAAGAAGCCGGTTTGCGCGCCGATGGCTTTGGCTTCGGGGGTGCAGGCGAAGAGCTGGCGGATGGGATCGAAGGCTCCGAGGAAAACGGCGGGAGTGGAGCGAGGGGTGCGGGCGACGGGGCTTTGATCGACCATCTCGACGGAGGAGAGGTGCTGGCTGCCTTTCAGGTCGCGGATGGGAGCGGGATCGCCTTCGGGATCGAGGCCGAGTTTGCGGGCGAGATTGAGATAGACGACGTCGTGGGCGAAGGTGGATTTGCCGGAACCGGAGACGCCGGTGAGGCAGACGAAGAGGCCGAGCGGGATTTCGGCGTCGAGTTTGCGCAGGTTGTGGCGGGTGGCTCCTTTGATGGAGAGGGTTTGTTTGGTGGGGGTGCGGCGGGTTTTCGGGATGGGGATGGATTTTTGGCCGGTGAGCCAGGGGAGTGTGCCGGGAGGAATTTGAGATTTGAGATTTGAGATTTGAGATTTGAGATTGGATTTTTGGGCTTGGCGGATGCAATCCGCCGCCACGGGGCCTTGATAAATGATGTTTCCGCCGTGTTGGCCGGCACCGGGGCCGAGGTCGATGAGGTGGTCGGCAGCGGTCATGACGGCTTGCTCGTGCTCGACGACGACGAGGGTGTTGCCTTTGTCGCGGAGGGAGTGCATGACGCCGACGAGGCGATCAATGTCGCGGGCGTGGAGGCCGACGGTGGGTTCGTCGAGGACGAAGAGGGTTCCTGTTAGAGATGCACCGAGGCAGGTGGTGAGGTTGACGCGTTCGACTTCTCCACCGGAGAGGGTGCGGGTGGGGCGATCGAGTGTGAGGTAGCCGAGGCCGACTTGATCGAGGTAGGAGAGGCGGGAGTGGATTTCTGTTAGGACGAGGGTGAGGGTGGGGTCTTTGGAATTTGGAATTTGAGATTTGAGATTGTGGAACCAGGGGAGGAGGTCGGAGATGGATTGGGACCAGAGATCGGGGAGGGATTTATCTTGGATTTTGAAGCAGAGGGCTTCGGGTTGGAGGCGTTTGCCACGGCAGGTGTTGCAGGTGGTGTAGGAGCGGTAGCGGGAGAGGAAGACGCGGACGTGCATCTTGTAGGCTTTGGTTTCAAGCCAGTCGAAGAAACCTTTGACGCCATACCAGCCGCCGGATTGCCAGAGGACTTCGAGGGCTTCGGGTGTGAGTTCTGAGGTTTTACGGTCGCCGTAGTAGATCCATTCGTGTTCGTCGTCGCTGAGGTCTTCCCATGGTGATTTGGTGTCGATGCCGCGTTCCTTGCAGTTTCTAACAAGGTCGCGCTGGCATTCGTCGCCGCGCTCGCCTTGGAAGGGTTTGATGGCTCCTTGGGCGATGGAGAGTGTGGGATCGGGGACGGCTTTTTCGAGGTCGAGGCCGATGATGCGGCCGAAGCCACGGCACTTGGGGCAGGCTCCGAGGGGGGAGTTGAAGGAGAAGAGGGCGGGGGTGGGGGCGCGGAGGGTGAAGCCGGTGGAGGGGTTGTGCCAGGTGGTGGAGAAGGAACGTTGAACGTCGAACTTGGAACTTGGAACGTTGAAGGAAGAGGATGAGATGATGGTGGCGTGGCCTTTACCGAGGTGGAAGGCGGCTTCTAGGGCTTCGAGGAGGCGGGGGTGGTTGGGTTTTGTGAGGGTGAGGCGGTCTTGGAGGATGGGGATTTGAGATTTGAAATTTGAGATTGGGGAGGGTTCGTCGGTGCGGATGATTTGGCCGTTGTGGAGGATGCGGAGGTAGCCTTGTTGGTTGAGGAAGGGGAAGAGTTCTTCGGCTTTGGTGCCGGGCGGGATGGGGATGGGGAAGGTGATGAAGATGGCTTGGCCTGTTAGGTTTTCGATGGCCCACTTGGCGGCGGATTCGGGGGAGTCTGGCTGGATGATCTCGTGGGTGGCGGGATCGTGGGCGGTGGCGATGCGGGGGAAGAGGAGTTTGAGGTAGTCGTTGATTTCGGTTAGAGTTCCGACGGTGGAGCGGGTGGTGCGGACGTGGTTTTTCTGTTCGATGGCGATGGCGGGGGGAATGCCTTCGATGGAATCGACGTCGGGTTTGTCCATGCGGTCGAAGAACTGCCGGACGTAGGGGGAGAAGGTCTCGACGTAGCGGCGCTGGCCTTCGGCGTAGAGCGTGTGGAAGGCGAGGGAGGATTTGCCGGAGCCGGAGGGGCCGGTGACGACGGTGAGTTTGCCGAGCGGGATCTCGAGATCGAGATTGCGGAGGTTGTGCTGGCGGCAGCCGCGGAGGCGGATGGAGGGTGATGGTTTCGCGTGGGGTGGCACGCGGCGAGTTTAGGTAGGAAACGCTTGGCCGCTAGCGGAAGTTCGCTCCCTTTTGGTTCTGTTTCTTTGGTGTTTCCTTGGCTTGCTCCGGGGGGGTGATGCCCATGAGTTTTGGGAAATGACTGGCCTCGCTGCGGGTGAGGTCGATTTCTTTCTGAATCAGTTCGATCGCGGCGGGGTCGTTTTCGGATTTGAGGCGTTCGATTTGTTTTTCGAGGCCGAGAATGTAGCTGGCAGCGAGTTGGGTGAGCGATTGATTCAGGATGTTTTCGATGGTCGCCTCCTTGGCGAGGAACTCATCTCGAAGTGATTCGAAGTCTGCGAAATCTTCAACTTCATAGCCTGCGTCCGTGTCAGCAATTGGTTTTGTGGGGATGTGGCTGCCGTTGCTTTTGCAGTTTTTAATGTAGAGTTCGAAGGAGATGTCGAATTTCTCACGGAGTTTCACGGATTCTATTCCCCGAGCGAGAACTTTGATGCCCCTTGCGAAGTCGGCTAGGTTGTGGGCGATGCTTTGGTTGCGAATGGTGATGGCTGGCTTGGCGCGATCCAGCATGACCTTTCGGGCTTTTGCGAAGAAGCCGTCCACGTCAAATTTCGGCTTCGGTGAGGATGTGGAATCGGTATCAGGGACCACAGTATCTTTGGGGGCCGTCGGCTCGTCCGAACGCATCGTGAAGGTGGTGGTTTCGGGTTTGTTAGTTGAAGATGTGTCCGGCAGTAAGTCGTCGATGGAGCGGCGGGGGGGCGGCGGTTCCGGCGATTTGGTTTCAAGAGGGGTTTCCGGGATGACGGGCGCATTTACAGGAGGCTTGGACTTGTTGCCGGAGTAATAGAAGTATGCGGATATGAGGACGAGGATGGCGAGGATCAGCATGATGATCCCGGAGGAGGACGAAGAACTTTGGGAGGATTTGCGCGGGGAAGGATAGGATGGACTCCTGCCCGGGCCAGAAACGGGGCGTGGTGGGCCTTTGCCTACCGGATTGCGTGGGGCGGTGATCTTCGGGCCGGAGGCGAGGGTGATCGCCTGAAGATCGTCGCTCATCTCCTTGGCGCTGGTGTAGCGGAGATCGGGGAGCGGATTGGTGGCGCGGCGGATGATCGCATCGAAGCGTGGATCGCAGTATGTGATGGCCGAAGCCGGGCGCTGGTCTTCGGCGGGAAGTTTTCCGGTGAGCAACTCGTGTAGCATCACGCCGACGGAGAAAATGTCCGCGCGATAGCCGACGGAGTGCGGTGAATCGACGACTTCCGGGGCGGTGTAGTGGGGCGTGCCGAAAATCTCCTCTCCTTCCTGGACTTTGGTGCCGATGGGACGAGCGAGGCCGAAGTCGCCGATCTTCGGCTGCGCGTTGTGATCGAGCAGGATGTTGGAGGGTTTGATGTCGCGGTGGAGGATGCCGTTTTCGTGGGCGTGGGAGAGTCCGCTGCAGATGCCGGTGACGAGGCGGATGACTTCCTTGGGATCGATGGCGATGCCGTGAGCCGAGTGGAAAACGGATTTTCCAGGAACGAACTCCATGATGATATAGAGCATGCCGTTGACCTCGCCGAAATCATAGACACCGATGAGATTGGGATGGTTGAGGCGAGCCATGGCCTTGGCCTCTGCTTCGAAGCCTGCGCAGAAGACCGCGTCATTACTGAATTCATGGGGCAGGATCTTGATGGCCACGGTGCGGTCCAGCGACTTCTGGATGGCGCGATAGACGGCTCCCATGCCGCCGGTGGCGATCAGGCACTCGATTTCATAGCCAGGGAAAAGAGGTGCTAGGATGGAGATTTCCGGGGCCTCGAAGGTGGTATGTGGTGGGAGATCGCTCATGGAGAATGGGCGGACAAGAAACTTACTAGAGAACCGAATCGCGCGCAGGCTTATTTCGGGCAAACGCTCAATTCAAGACCAATGATGTCCCCATACAGAACATTTACACAGGGCGGGACATGATCCTGCAAAGCGGGCTTGCGGACAGCCGGGAAAACGGAATTCCTTCGTGCATGACGGAATCCGAAGTGATGGCGGCGTGTGGCGAGGATGGCATCCGTGGAATGGTGGCGGCGTTTTATCGGCGCGTGCGGACGGATGAGTTATTGGGGCCGATGTATCCGGCGGACGACTGGGAGGGTTCCGAGGAACGGCTTGCAGGGTTCTTGTTGTTCCGGTTGGGCGGCTCCCGGCACTATCTTGAAACGCGCGGGCATCCGCGTTTGAAAATGAGGCACATGCCGTTCCGGATCGGCGCTGCGGAAAGGGACCGTTGGCTGGAACTGATGACGGCGGCGATGGATGAGACCGGTGTGCCTGCGGTGGCGCGTGGGTTTCTGGAACCGTTTTTCGCGCAAGTGGCGGATTTCATGCGGAATCAGCCGGATGCCTGAGTGACTTGCGGATTTGACTGAGTGAGTCCTTGCTGATGCCGGATCGTTGTTTTGGCACCACGATCTGCATGGGCGGCGAGTAGGGCGGTGAACTCGGACGCTGGCATAAAACCGCTCATCGTTTCCAAAGCGGGAGCGTGGAATGAACGGATAGTTCATGCCGTGGTTTGGTGATGAGTCAGCGCGAGTGTCTCAGCCCAGCGGGCCGTGGTAGATCAGCCATTCAGGAATTTTGATCGCCGTGTTGTAGAGCATGTGTAGGGCGATGGCCGCGCCGATGGAACCCGTGGCTGCGTAAAGCAGCGCACAGGAAAATCCGAAAACGCCCACGCTGGCGAGGCCGTAGCCATCGTAGATGTGCAGCACTGAGAAAATCGCGGAGGAAAGAACCGCCGCAGGCAGCACGCCGAGGCGGTTGCGGAAGGACTGGAACAGCACGCCGCGATAAAGCAGCTCCTCAGCGAGTGGCGCGAGCATGCAGGCCGAGACTACGCCGAAGGCCAGTCCCCACAACCCGGCATCGCCCGGGCTGAGGCCACCGCCGGGCTCAGTCGAGCCTCCGCCGCCCAGGACGTTTCGCAATACCTGATCGAGCAGCATCAGCAGCGAGAACAAACCGAAAATGGTCTTCGCGGCGATCGGGCGATTCAGCCCGAGCACCCGCACCACGTGCGACGGGCGGCGGAACAACAGCCCGAGCGCGATCAACGACGGCAGCAGCCGCGCGGCGGAATCTAACAAAATTCCCAGCGCCGGGTGCAGGCCCGGTAATGTGCTGATGCCGATCTCCAGCGTCATCGTGAAGCCGATCCATGCCAGCGTGGCCACTAGGAAAATGACCAGTCCGAGCGGCAGCGGCCACGCCCCGCCATAGCCGGGAGTTTTACCGCGCAAGCCGCCCGTCAGGTGGCGCAGCGTGTGCGGAATCAGCGCCAATCCGGCTAGGCCGAGCAGCCAGATGAAGCCGCGCACCATGATCGCGCGGCTGCGGAGTTGCTGGCACTCGTTTCCGAAAATCTCATGCCAATGCTGTGACGGACGCATGGTTTTCTCCCAGTCCTCGATGAGCCGCGCATCCCACCATGTGCCGCGATGGCTGGCGAGACGCTCGGAGGTCTCGTTGAAATCCGAATAAGTTTCGCCGCTCATCACCTGTGCGAGTGTCTCGCGCACCGGTTTTTGTTCCTGCTGCGCCTTGATGATTCCGAAGGCTTCTAGGCCCGCCGGAGTCATAGCGTTCTCCTTCGCGAGCTTGCCCAGCACGATCATCGCATTACCGCGCTCCGTGGCTTGGGACTCCACGCCGACGAGCCATTTCAACCAAGCCGGGTCATCGCGCATCGCATCAGACAGGCGCAAATCTCTGTCGATCTTCACCAGCGCGATCTCCTCCGTGCCGGGCGAGTAGCCCTGGGTTTTTCCGAAATACAGATCCCACAACCAGATGCCGAGGATGAAGGAAAGCAGGGCGATCAGCGGCTCGGGATATTCCCGCCGCAGGATGGCACGATACGGGTTGCGCGCCTGAGACACTGACAATTCGCTTTGAATGATGCGCGGCAGTCTCCGGATTTCCCCGGCTTTTGCAAGCTTGGCCTGATCGTCATGTTTTCTGAAACATGGCCTACCCTACCCGCGCGATTTTTTCCATTGGCGGGCGCTGGCCTGTCAGCGCACGGTTGCCGTGAAGCGAACGCCCCATGCCCGATCCTACTGCAACGGTTCTCACCGGCGTGTTCGCCGCGTCACTCGGCCTGTTCGGGGTCTTCGCCACGGTCCGGCAGTTTTTCGGAATCGGGCAGGCGGCGTTTATCGAAGCTCCAGAACTAACAGACATACGAGTGCCGGTGTGGTTTTATCGACCGCTGGACCTGCTCGGCGTGGGTTTTGTTTTCATGGTGTTCTCGGGTCTTGTGCTCGCCTCGTTTCAAATGCCGGATGCTGACAAGACAACGCTCAGTCCGGGTGTGCTGCTCATCAATATCGGCTTCCAGTTCTTCATGGCAGGCACGGTGTCGGTCTTGGGTGCCGGGCGCGTCGGCTGGGTGAGATGGCTCGGCCTGCGTTGGCGCGAGTGGCCGTGGGTGCTCTTGATCGCGCCTTGTGCCGTGCTCTCGATGTGGGCGTTCTCCGCCGGGCTGGAGTTTTCCGGCTACGTGAAATGGATGGAATCCCTCGGCGTGGAAACCACCCAGGACACGGTGAAGCTGCTCCAAGATTCCAAAGACCCGCTCATCCTCGGGCTGATGTCGTTCGCGGCTGTCATCGCCGCGCCGCTGTGTGAGGAAATCGTTTTCCGCGGCCACTTCTATCCGGTTTTGAAACGCTACTCCGGCGCATGGCCAGCAGCGATCTGCTCCGCACTGGTCTTCGCAGCCGCGCACGGCAGCCTCACCGCGCTGCTGCCCTTGTTCGTCTTCGGTCTGTTACTTGTCCTCATTTACGAGAAGACCGGCTCGCTGTGGGCACCCGTTGCTGTTCACTTCTGCTTCAATGGAGCCACCGTGTTCGTCCAGTTCGCGGCACGCCATTTTAACATTCCGCTGGAGGGCGCACCGTGAACACTCTGCGCGACATCGGCGAGGACGCGCTGATCGCACGCCTCATCCGCCTCGTGCCGCAGGACCACGCGCCCGCCGCCGGGCCGGGTGACGACTGCGCCGTAGTCGATCCCGGCCCGCATTCTGAAACGCTGCAACTCCTGAAAACCGACGCTCTCGTCGCCGGTGTGCATTTTCTAACAAATGCGCCGCCGCGCGCCGTTGGCTGGAAAGCCGTCGCGCGCGTGGTCTCGGATTTTGCAGCCATGGGCGGTCGGCCTGAGCGTTTTCTCGTCACCCTCGCCCTGCCTGCGGAAACGAAAGTCGCCTGGGTGGAAGACCTCTATCGCGGCATCGCGGATGGTCTGTTAGCCAGTGGCAGCGTACTCGCTGGTGGTGAGACATCCGGCGTGCCGTCTGGCTCCGTAGCGGTCATTTCCATCGCCGCTACTGGTAGCGTGCCGCGCGAACAACTCGTGCTGCGTTCCACCGGGAAACCCGGCGATGTTCTGTTAGTCACCGGCACCCTCGGCGGCTCGCTCGCTGGCAAACACCTGTCCTTCACCCCACGCCTCGATGAAGCGCATTGGCTTGTGTCTTCATGCAAACCAACAGCCATGATGGACCTGTCCGACGGACTCGCCAAAGACCTGCCGCGCCTCGCGCTCGCTTCCGGCTGTGGCTTCATGCTCGATGAAGCCGCACTACCACTCACGCCCGGTTGCACGACAGCGCATGCACTCGGCGATGGCGAGGACTTTGAATTGCTGTTAGCGATCCAGCCCGAACGTGTGGCGGAGTTACTCGCCAGATGGACTACACGGTTTCCCGAACTGCCACTCACCGTCATCGGAAACCTCAGTGAGCGCGGCCAAGGCACATCACTCAGCGGCGGCTGGGAGCATTTCGCGTAGCGCGTCGTCCGGAAACCTTGGACTGCGGCGAGCATCGCCGCTTTGGCGATAGAGTCCGCTTTCGTTACGCAGCCTGTTCCCAATCACCAAAACCGCCCACATCATTTTTGGTGGGATTCCAAGCACCCAAAAAACGTCCACATCACCCTCAAAGCGGCGAGGCCCGCCGCAGTCCAAAGACCGCTCCCTGCTTGGGGCGCGGTCTTCGTGGTTTGATGTCTGATGATGCCGGGGGTATCCCGGCCGGGCGGACATCAATCTCGTCAGGCTGGAGGCCCATCCTCCGGCATTTGTCAAAGACCCAGCAGATCCGCGAGCTCGGTCTTGCTGAGGTTGCGGTCGCGGTTCTTGTTGTACTCGTCGAACTTTTTGCCCGCTTCTTCGGCATTCGCCTCACCGGCCAAGTATTCGTCCTTGGAGAGCGAGCCGTCGTGGTTCTTGTCCTTTTCATCGAGCACCTTCTTGACGGCGGCCTGCTTATTGCTGCGCTCTTCACGCTGCTTCTTTTTTTCCGCTTCCTTCTGTTTCTGTTCTGGAGACATTCCGCCTTTGCCTTTGGCATCAGCTTCAGAAACAGCGAGGAGGGAGAGACAGATGGCGGCGACAATGGGGTAGGTTTTCATAGTGGGTTTTGGTTTGGGTTTCGGAGCACCTGTGGAAACGTGGCAGTCCAAGTGACGGCTTCCATCGCACGGCAAGCACGGCATGACAATGGGATTTTGTGCTGCTGCCCAGAGCAATGAGCGCACTCAGGAGTTCACGCTTTAGCGTGTCTTCACGATCTGCAAGCTGAAGCTTGGACTCCATCTCGTCACAATATTCCTTTCTCGCAAAGGTCACGTACGCCACACGAGCCGCAGTGCGTCCAGACGCAGACGCGGGCTGGCGAGCGCCGCGAGTGTTTCCTCACGCGTGGCGCGGAGGCTTGCAATCTCGGCGGTGGATACCAGCGGGTTGCGCGTGGCGAGATCTTCAAGCCGAGAAATCTCTTCATCCAGCGTGGCGGCGGCGCTGCACCGCGCAGATTCCGCGGGCGCTTCCGCCGCTCTCTCGGCAAGCTCGCGGGCGGCCTCTAACATGCCGGGAAACAACTCGCGGCGGAATGTTTCCTGGCTCACAAGACGGCGTGCGTCACCGGATACCAGCACAGCCGATGGCAGCGCGGCGGTGAAAGCCTTACGCTGGTGATCCACGGTGGCGCGGATGGCCGTGGGCGGAAGGAAGCGATCCAGATGCAGCCGCGTAGGTGCGAGCACTTCCAGCACGAAGACGCATTCCAGCAGCACGGCCTTGCCCTCACCGGATTTCCAATGGGCGAATGAAGCGTTTCCCGCTTCACTATCCAAGTAGTGCTCCAGCGCACCTAACAGAACCGGATGGTCCACAGTGAGCAATGCGAGATCCTCGCGAGCGAGCGCCGTCTCCCGATCAAACGTGACGGACAATCCCTCTTCCGGCAGATCCGCGAACGCCTCGCTCTGGCGTTGGCCGCGATGAAAGTGATAGCAGCGGCGTGAGAGATCCGAGACATCGAGACCGAGCTGATCGAACAGTCGCAGCACGAAGCGCTCAAAGCGCGTGTCCGCATCCGCCGCGCGGATCGGCTCAAGTATGGCCTGCGCCTTTTCCGCCACGGGCGCACCGAGTTCTAGCAGCCGATCATGACCGCTGGCGAGTTCGCGGGCCACCTCTTCCTTCAGCGTGCGGCTGCGTTGGAGAAACGCCTCGAAGGCCCGTGCATCGCCATCTGCCAGCGCGTCGAGTTCTGGCAACAACACCGACGCGATGGCCGTGGCTCCCTTGAGCGGACGACTGAACGCATCCAGTCCTTCATGCAGCCAACGGGCCTGGAGTTCCGAGCGACTGCCCACGCCATACGGCAAGTGGATGTGAATGTCCCCGGTCTGGCCGATGCGGTCGAGCCTACCGATGCGTTGCTCTAACAACTCCGGATCACGCGGCAGCCCAAAGAGCACGAGCTGTCGTGCGAATTGAAAATTACGCCCCTCGCTGCCGATTTCCGAGCAGATCAGGATGCGCGCACCTTCTGGCTCGGCAAACCACGCGGCGTTGCGATCGCGCTGGAGCAGGGTGAGTTCCTCATGGAAAAGCGCGGCCTCAACTTGGATTTCCGCCAGCAGTTTTTCGCGCACGGCGATGGCGGCTTCCGGCGAGCTGGTGATGAGCAGCACCTTCTCGTGCGCAGGCAGTGTGCGCAATAGACCGGCCAGCCAAAGATAGGGCGAAGCGCCTGCTGCCAGTGGATGAAGCTGTGGCAGTCGCTTCGGGAAACCTGTGAGTTTTTCACGCGTGTTGCGGAACAATACGCGGCCCGTGCCAAACGAGTCGATCAAGCCGGAGACCAGCGGCGCACGCGCGGATTCATCGCCAGCACGGAGTCTTGCCAACTCCGCGGCCGCGCGTGGTGAGCGTCCGGTGAACGCCTCGATGTCACGCGGCAGGCCGCCGTTTTTCAATGCTTCCACCGCCTCGGCCAGCGGCGCGTGGCTGCGTGTCTCCGCCAGAAACGCAGTGAGATCCGGGTAGCGATCCGGGTCCAGCAGGCGCAGCCGTGCGAAGTGCCCGGCAGGCCCGAGTTGTTGCGGCGTGGCCGTGAGCAGCAGCAGCGAGGGAATCACTCCTGCCAACATCGCGACTGTGGAATACTCCGGCGAGACCTGCGCGGGAGACCATTCCAAGTGATGCGCTTCATCCACGATCAACAACTCGAAGCCCGCATCCCGTGCCTGTGCCGTGCGTTCGGGCGACTCTGTTAGAAACCCGGTGGCCGCGAGCACGAGTTGCGAGTCGAGAAACGGATTCACCTTCGCGTCATGCATTACCAGAGACTCGCAGCGCTCTTCATCGAAGATCGCAAAGAGCAGGTTGAAACGACGCAGCAACTCGATGAACCACTGATGCACCAGCGGCTCCGGCACCAGGATCAGAACACGCGATGCGCGACCCGTGCGGTGCAGGCGATGCAGAATCAGACAAGCCTCAATGGTCTTCCCTAGGCCCACTTCATCCGCCAACAGCACGCGCGGATGCAGGCGGCCCGCTGTTTCTGAAACGATGGCGAGCTGATGCGGAATCAAATCAATGCGCGCCCCGACAAATCCGCGCGCGGGCGATTGGCGCAAACGCGCATTCCACTCCAGTGCCTGGATGCGTTGATCGAAATCGCGGGGCGCATCGGTGATCCCTGCGAGCAGACGTTTCTCAGGATGAATGAAGCCGAGTGAATCTAGCAGTTCCGTTTCCACCAAGCTGCGGCCGCCGCCCTGATAGACGAGCAGTCCGTCATGAGTGCTCACCGTTTCCACCGTGAAGCTCTCACCCTCACGGCTGGAAACGACATCGCCCGGGCTGAAGGCCACACGCACCAGCGGCGCGGACTCGAAGGCATAACCGCGCGACTCCTCAGTCGCAGGATAGCGGAGCAGCACCTTGTGCCCATCGAAGGACCGCACGATGCCAAGTCCGAGTGAAGGTTCCGAGGTGGAGAACCACCGTTGACCTGGGGAGGGCCGCTGCATGCGGGCAAGCCGGTAAGCCTAAAATCCGCGCCGGTCGAGCGGGATCGCACTTCATCCCGGATGAGTTTTTAACCGCGAATGGACGCGAATGAACGCGAATTTCCAAAGCAAGATTCTCAGGATTTGGGGACACATTTTAAAATCTCTCTTCATTCGCGTCTATTCGCGTCCATTCGCGGTTGAAAAATCCCTGGCTGGATCGCAAGCACTTGATCCCGAAACGAATCGGTTGCCAGCGGGCGGCGAGGCGCTATGGTTCGCGCCCCCGGTTCGGAAAAAACCGGCCTTTGAATCATGAACCAACCACATGTGGCTATTGTTGGCGCGACGGGTGCCGTCGGCGTGGAAATGCTTCTTTGTCTCGAACAGCGGAATTTCCCGCTCGGCAAGTTGAAGCTGCTGGCTTCCGCACGCTCCGCAGGCAAACGCATGAAATTCCGCGGCGAGGATGTGCTCGTCGAGGAACTCACGCATGATTCATTCGCAGGAGTGGACATCGCCCTCTTCAGCGCGGGCGGTGGGATTTCCGAGGAATTCGGCCCCTCCGCCGCCGCAGCCGGCGCGGTGGTCATCGACAACTCATCCGCCTTCCGCATGGACGATGATGTGCCGCTCGTGGTGCCGGAAATCAATCCCTCTGCCGCGAAGAATCATCCGCGCAACATCATCGCGAATCCCAACTGCACCACCATCATCTCGCTGATGGCGCTTTCACCGCTGCACGAAGCATTCGGGCTGAAGTCGATCATCGCATCGAGTTATCAGGCTGTCTCCGGCTCCGGTGCGCAGGGCATCATCGAGCTTGAGGAACAAGTGAAGGCCATTACCGCAGGCGAAGAGTTCACTCCGAAAGTCTATCCACGCCAGATCGCCTTCAACGTGATCCCGCAAGTGGATGCCTTCACCGAGAGCGGCTACACCAAGGAAGAACTCAAGATGGGCAACGAAGGCCGCAAGATCATGTCACTGCCGGAGCTGAAGGTTTCCTGCACCTGCGTGCGCGTGCCGGTCTATCGCTCGCACTCGGTCTCCATCACCGCGCAGTTTGAAAAGCCCGTCGATGTCGAAGCCGCGCGCGCCGCATACGCAGGCAAGCCCGGCGTCCAACTCGTCGATGATCCGTCTAACAAACTCTTCCCCGTGCCGCTCGACACCACCGGCAAGGACGATTGCCTCGTCGGCCGCATCCGCAAGAACCCGGTTCTTGAAAACGCATTGGACATCTGGGTCGTCGGCGATCAAGTGCGCAAAGGAGCCGCGTTGAATGCCGTGCAGATCGCGGAGATTCTTTGAAGAGATCATGGACCTGAAACGCTACCTCTCCACCCGCGCCGCTGAAGTGGACGCGGCGATGGACGCGTTTCTTCCGAAGGCGAAGGCACGCCCCGCGACGATCCATGCGGCGATGCGCTACGCCGTCTTCGCAGGTGGCAAACGCTTGCGCCCGGTGCTCTGTCTCGCCGCCGCCGAAGCGTGTGGCGGCACGGTTTCAAACGCGCTCGCTCCAGCCTGCGCGGTGGAATTGATGCACACCTACTCGCTCGTCCACGACGATCTGCCGGCCATGGACGATGACGATCTCCGCCGTGGCCGCCCCACTTGCCACAAGATCTATGGCGAAGGCATGGCCGTGCTCTGCGGCGATGCACTTCTAACCGAAGCGTTTCTCGTGCTCGCGAAAACAACGGCCAACAAACGCTACGGCGCACACGAGTTCATCGCCGAACTCGCGCTGACCGGAAGCAGTCGCAAACTCATCGGAGGCCAAGTGATGGACCTCGAAGGCGAAGGCAAAAAACTCACCAAGCGCGACCTCGTCCGCATCCACGAGGCGAAGACCGCCGCGCTTCTCACCACATCGCTGCGCCTCGGCGCGATGAGTGCCAACGCCACTCCCGCGAAACGCGAAGCACTCACCACCTTCGGCTACAATCTCGGCCTCGCCTTCCAAGTCATCGACGACATCCTCGATGTCACCCAGAGCACCGAAGTGTTAGGCAAGACTGCAGGCAAGGATCAGGCGGTAGAAAAAGCCACCTACCCCGCCATCATCGGCTTGGAAGCCTCCCGCAAGGAAGCCGCCAAGCTCACCCAAGCCGCGATGGCCGCGCTCAAACCGCTCGGTAAAAAAGCCGCAAGGCTCGAAGAGATCGCTGCTTACCTACTCAAGCGTGAGTATTGAAAACGTGGCTCAAATCAGAGCCGCGCAATCCTCCACTCTTCGTCCCGTAGAGACGAAGAGTGAGACCAAAGTGCCATCGATAACGGATGATTCCAGTCACGAAACATTGGGCGCACTTCGTGTTTCTGATAGGCGGCAAAAATCCGCCGTCCTTTGATTTCAGCACTTGCACGGCCACTGAAAATCAGGGATGCATTTTTCGCTCTGGTTTTCAGGGTGACGCCACTTTGTCGGGGCGTAGCGCAGTCTGGTAGCGCGCCTCGTTCGGGACGAGGAGGCCGTGGGTTCGAATCCCGCCGCCCCGACCATGGTGGAAAACAATTACGCGCTCCAGTCACCTCACCCCTGCACGAGAAATCCTTCGTCATCGAAGAAGCACTTCGGTGGTAGCGGCAGGCCAGCTTCGGGCGCGGCGGGGCTGTGGACGCGGAGGGTGCCGTCTGCCGGGCGTCTAACAATACGCCAGCCGGGCAGGAGTTTCCCCCAGGCGTGGGGTTTGTGGCCGTGCTGTGGCTCGAAGTTATCACTGGATTCCGCAGGGTGCGGCATGGAGAGGTAGATGACGGTGCCATTCACGGCGAGGCCAGGGCAGTGGCAGAGACCGGCGCGTTCCACGGGTTTGAGCGCTTTGTTGCTGAAGTCATAGAAGCGGATGCCGCTGGCGGTGATCTGGGAAGTCTGGATGGCTTGGCGCAGGAAATCACCGCCCACCCAGGAACCGGATTGTTCGCCGTCGAAAATTTCATGCAGCTTCAACTCCGCATCGAACAAGGCGGGGAAGGCGGCGAATAAACCCGGTAGTTCGGTTAGAATGGGGTCGTTCTTCAGGACATGGATGGGTTGGCGGCGTTGCAATGCGTTGACGGAGCCGATCTGATAGCCGTTGGCCCACATCCTACGGCGAGTGGCTTCGTCCAGCTTGCGGAATGCGGAGGAGGCCGGGTTTTTTAAATGCGGCATGCGCGATGACCAAGCGCGCGTGGAGAAGATGCGGGCGATGGCTTCGCTGGAGGCAGCCCACATGCCGTCGCGCACGCTATCGAGAGTCGCCTCACCGGGCGGGATCGGGTTTCCACAAGCGAGGGTGATGCCGTGCTTCATCGGGCGCGGAATCTTGCGGAAGAAACGATTGCCCTCGAAGGAGAAAACGGAGCCCCATGTGCCATCGCACCACAGTGGGATGAGCGGGTGGCCTGCTTTTCTAGCGATGAGTTCGAAGCCGCGCTGGAGCACGCAGAGCGAGCCGGTGCGGGTGAGTTGGCCTTCGGGAAAGAGACAGACGGCATCGCCGTTTTTGAGCGCGCGGATGATCTCGCGGATGGCTTCTAACGGCTGATCGCGGCGGATGGTCATCGTATCGAAGATGCCGGTGAAGACGCGGATGGAGCGCTTGGCAATGAAGACCTCGTCCATCACGAAACGCAGCGGCCGCGGGCTGGCGACGGATAGGAAGAAAGCATCCGCATAGGTGACGTGGTTCGGCAGCAACAGCACGCCACCTTTTTTGGGAACGCGTTCCGGATGCACGGTGCGGATTCGATAGATCGTGCGCACGATGGCGATGCCGATGATACGAATGAAGTCCGCAGGCAGCACGCGGATGATGAGCACGGTGGCAAGCAGGCAGGCCGCCGCGATGAAGAGCATCTGGAAACGGAAACCGGTAGCCGCCTGGAGGCCGAGCGACTTCGCACCAAGCTCGAAGCCGCTGATGACCGCCACGGCGATGATGCCGGAGAAGCAGTTCTGGAGGTTCACTGCGGATTGCAGCTCGCCCCGTTTCGCGGCGGGGTAGTGGTCCTGCATCCAGGCATTGAGCGGGGCGAGGAACAGCGCGGAAACGAAGGCAAGCAGCCCGATTATTAACAGAAACAGCGCGTTGCACGGCGCGGCGCACGCGAACGGGAGCGGGCCGGTTTCCAGTAAGCGCAGGAAGTCGCCCGCGACACCGGTGGGGATGATGGCTAACAGAAACGAAAACGCGGTCATCGCCACACCGGCCACCGGCACCCAGCCGAGTTCGATGCGCCGCCGCAGCAGGAAGGATGCGAAGCCGAAACCCGCCGCCATACCGAGTGAGGCCGCCGCCATGAACATCGACGAAAGCGTGCCGAATCCCTCGCCGCCGCCGGTGAGGACTTTGGCGAGTTTTACCGACCACAGGTTGAGGAAGCTCGCGAAGCCCCAGAAGAACGCGACTCCGAATGAAGCGCGGCGCAGCGGCGCGTCACGCCATAACTCAGCGAGTTGGGTGAAATGGCTGACCGCAAGTTGGGCGGAGAATTTCCCACCACCCTGGGCAGGCACGCGCGGGATGATCCACGCCATCACCAGCGCAGGAGCCGAGCAGGCTGTTAGAACGAGCAGTGGGCCGAGCGCAGCCTGCCACGCGGCATCCGGCGCGCCGCCAAGCGACTGGTAGCGTTGATCGTAAAGCCTGCCAGCGACGATCTGGCCGACAAGCATCGCAAGCATTGCCGTCATCTGCTGGATACCAGTGGCGAAGCCGAGATTTCCTGAGCCGACTAGTTCCTTGTTGATGCCGATTTTCGCAGGGCTGAAGAACGCGGCCTGCGACGCGAGCACGAAGAACCCGCAGAGGGCGAGCGGCAGGTTTTTCAAAACGATGGCCCCGCAGATGCCTGCGAGCACGATGAGCTGCAACAACGCCGCGCCGAACATCACGTCGCGTTTCGAAAAACGATCACTCAGCCACCCTGCGACGGGCGCGAATAGCACGAATGGCAGCGCAATGAGCACACCCGCCGCAGACTCCACCGAGTATCCGACCGCGCCGCCCAGCGGGATCAGGATGAACTGCGCCATCTTGTCGTTGAACGCGTTCTGCGTCTGCTGAACGATCATGCTCCAATAGCCCAGCCATTGGCGGCGGGTGGGTGCAGGACCGGGCGTCTCAGCAGTCATCGCCATTGACTCTATGCGGCAGAAATGCGCACGGCAAGGGCGGGCGTGGCTACATCACTGCGTTGCAATGTAGGCTCGTTGGTTAGAACGAGGAGGGTGGGTGCCGGGCGGCTGGAAGATCGCATTCTTACGAATGCGCCTACGTCTTGGTTCCTGCGTTCCCTTTGAGAAAGACCGTGGCTGGATGATGCGCATTTGCTGCTTGCTCCATCGTTCAGGCAGTGAGAATTTCCGTGCGGATACGAGCGGTTGCTCCCCTCTGAAAAAATTAAAAACAACCAATATGAAACAACTACTGCTGCAAACCATCGCCTGCTGTGCCGTCCTGCTGCCATTCTCCCAAGCCGAGGCCAAGACCTACGGCGGCTTTGCTCCCGGCAAGAAAATCTACATGGTCGTGAAGGAAAAGATCTCCGGTAAAGTGGACTTCTCCGGCAAGGTCATCAAGAAGGGTCCGGTGCCCGCAGGCATCCCGGACTACAAAGTTGGCGACAAGATCACGTTCAAGATCGGCAAGAAGGGCCAGCTCACCGGCCCGGACGGACTGAGCTTGCCGTTCAAGCAAGACGCCGGCTCCGCCAACGTCTATTTCATCCCACCGAGCAGGAACAGACCTAGCGGGGACATCGGCCAAGTTTTCAAGGACGCAGACAACAAGCCGACCGCCACAGCACTTACCTTCTTCAAGGTGAAGATCTCCGGCTTCGTGCCTACCACCTACACCGTGGTGTATAGCTTGGAATAATCCGCTCGGATACGATTCTACATGTAGAGGAGGGCGTCCGCGCCCTCCTTTTTTCGTTAGAGGTGCCACATGTCCAGCTTGCGGCCGAGGGTGCAGAGATCTAGGGTTTCCCCGATTACGCCGCGTGTGAGCCAGCCATCGTTCCACTCCAGCCAGTGGGCGGCTCCCGGATCGAGGAAGGAGCCGGTATTGATGATCGTGCGTCCGCCGCAAGTCCAGCAGCCTTCGCGGTGGAAGTGGCCGATCAGCAGCATCTCCGCATCCGGGAAATAGCGATCGCAGAAATCCGCGCCCGCGCTTCCTTGTGTGAACCATGCCTCGATCATCTTGAGCGCACGTTGTGGCGGCACCACCGCATCCCACGCGCGTTGGAGGATGTGACGGCCCAGCGGATATTCCTCAGAGCATAACTCGTATGCGATGCGCCGCGCCAGCCCTAGGCGGACGGTTATGTCATGCGCCGCGCCGGGGTGTTCCGCCCACAGTTCGTTCACCCGATTTCCCGCGCGCAGCACTTCGCGTTTCCATGGCGAGCCATCGTGATAGAGCGCGTCACCATGAGTCACGATGATGCGTCCTTCCGCCAGCGCTATCCAACCCGGTCCGGGCCAGCCGGGATCGTGGTTTCCTGATAGAAACACCGGCTCCGCTCCTTCCTCTGCACAGATCGCCTTGAGTTCCGCCAGCATCACCGCTGCATGCGCGCGGAACGGCTCGGCGATTTCCTGCCAGGTGTCGCCATTGAAGATTACCGTGCCCGCACCGGCGATTAGCGGACGCAGCGCCTCCACCTTTGTGATGCGCGAGACCTTATGGCCCAGATGCAGATCGGATAGAATGCGAACTGGCTCCTTCATGGTGCGACACGGCGCTGGCGCACCGCCTCGAAGACGCAGACTCCGGTGGCGACGGATACGTTTAGGCACTCCACCTTGCCTGCCATCGGGATCGCGGCGAGGAAATCGCAGTTTTCCTCGGTGAGGCGGCGCATGCCTTTGTCCTCCGCGCCCATCACGAGCGCGAGTGGTCCTTTCAGATCGAGATCGTAAATGGACTTCGCGGTCGCATGATCCGAGGTGCCCACCAGCCACAAGCCGGCTGCTTTGAGCTTCTCCATCGTGCGTGCGAGATTCGTCACCTGCGCGAAGGGCACGTGATCCGCCGCGCCTACGGAAATGCGGCGCACGGTTTCCGTGATGCCCACGGCCTTGTCCTTCGGCGCGACCACCGCATGCACGCCCGCCGCATCCGCAGTGCGCAGAATCGCCCCGAGATTGTGGGGATCCTGCACACAATCCAGAATCAAGACGAACGGCGTCTCCTTCTCCGCGATGATCGCCATCAAGTCATCTTCATCCAGCGCGGGGGCGATCTTTTCCACTGTCTGAACGTGGCGGTTCTCACGCGCCTGCTTGCCGTGCTGCGCTCCTTGCGTATCTGAAAATCGGGGTTTCATGCGCGCGAGGCTGGACTGGAAAACCCGCGCGAGTCGAGCGCTTTGGCGAAGCCCATTCTTCGACTCACTGACAGATCCACGCACTATGGCCGTATGGTGTCGGCTCATGACGCGCATTACAATTTCACTCCTCAGCTCCGCCCTCACCGGTGCTGTCATGGCCGTGCCGGAGGGATTTGTGATCCGTGAATTCGCCGGGCCTCCGAATGCGGATTATCCGACGGCGATCACGGCTGCCGCCAATGGTGACCTTTATGTTTCCTCCGATCAAAACGGCTCGCTCGGTCATAAGAAAGACTTCGGGCGCATCATCCGCTGCCGCGACAAGGATGGCGATGGCAAGGCGGACGAGTTCGTTCACTTCGTGCCGAAGGTGGACAGCCCGCGCGGTGGTCATTTCGTGGGAGACACGCTCTATCTGATTCATCCGCCGTTTCTCAGCAGCTTCCGGGATACGAACGGCGATGGCGTGGCGGATGAGAAAAAACTGCTGCTATCCGGCCTCGGCGGCGGCATCGAGCATCCGCGCGGTGCGGACCATACGACCAATGGAGTGCGGATGGGCATCGATGGCTGGCTTTACATTTCCGTCGGAGACTTCGGCACGACTCCTGCGAAGGGCAGTGATGGCTCCACCTACACGCTGCACGGCGGCGGCGTGATCCGCGTGCGGCCCGATGGATCATGCGTGGAACCCTACGCACTGATGGTCCGCAATATCTGTGACACCGCGATTTCACCCGAGCTGGATCTTTTCAGCCGTGATAACACCAATGATGGCAAGGGCTGGAATACGCGCTTCCATCATTACACCGCGCTCGGCGATCATGGCTACCCGCGGCTCTATCAGAATTTCGCGGACGAGGCGGTCAAGCCGCTCGCGGATTACGGTGGCGGCTCCGGCACAGGCGCTCTGTGGCTATGCGAGCCGGGATTTCCTGCGGAGTTCACTAATGCTTTGTTCTCCGCCGACTGGACGACAGGAACAATCCATTATCACCCGTGGAAACGCGCGGGCGCGAGCTTCAGCGTGGAGCAGAAGACCTTCGAGAAACTGGTGCGCGCCACGGACATCGACGTGGATGGCAACTCCCGCCTCTACCTCGCGGACTGGCGCAACGGCAGCTTCAATTTCGCCGGTGAAGGAAAACCGGTGGGCATGATTCAGCAGGTGGTGTTTCCCGGAATCCCGCCTGCGAAATATCTCGATGTCACCAAAGCGGGCGATGCCGAACTCGTGAAACTCATCACCTCAGCCAGCGCGGTGCAGCGACTGGAAACGCAGCGCGAAATCCTTAAGCGCGGTAACAAACCGCAATTCGCCGCAGGCTTGTTCGCGGTGGCGAAGGATGCCTCGCAAACCGTGGCGGTGAGAACAGCGGCGATCCACACCATGCAGCAACTGTTAGGTAGCGCGAGCACGATGCCGCTGACGGAGCTACTGACGGATGCCGCAGTGCGCGAGCAGGCGCTTCGTGCCATGACGGATTCCCGCAGTGATTTGAAAGACGTGCCGCTGGAGGCATACACCGCCGCGCTCAAGGACGTGAATCCACGGGTGGTGTTGCAGGCGCTCATTGGTCTTCAGCGCCTGAATGCGAAGGATGCGGCAGGCGCGATTTTGTCCGCATCCGCCGCATGGAAGGAAGAGGGTGATTCACCACGACTGATGCACACTGCGGTGCAGGTTCTCGTTTCACTGTCCAATATCCCGGCTTCTCTAACAGCCGCCGAAGCTCCGCAAACACGCGGCCTCGCGCTGCGGGTGCTCGCACGTAATCACTCGGTGGAGGCAGTGAACGGAATCTGCGCCATGTTTGCAAAAACTACTGATGTGGATCTGCGATTCGATCTGCTAGCGGCGCTCGCGAGACTGGCCCATCAGGAAAAACCATGGGATCTCAAGAGCTGGTGGAGCACCCGCCCGGATGATCGCGGGCCGTATTACGAACCCGTCGCATGGGAAAGCAGTGAGAAGATCCGAGCGGCAATTGAGAAAGGCTACGGCATGATCGCTCCGGCCAGACAGAACGAGCTGCTAGAGGTGATTGCAAAAAACCGCCTGCCGGTATCGGAGCTGAAACTGGCCGGAGTGGACCCTGTGATGATGGCGCTCGCTGCGAAGCAACCGGACAAGCCGCAGCTCATGCTGATGGTCGAGGCCGCGAAGGATCTGAAGCTGCCTTTCGCGCAACGGCTGGAGTTTTACAAAGCCCTCGCGAAAGCAAAGGAACAGGACTCGATGCCCTTCCGCCTTGCCGTGCTCGCAGTCTGGAGCGCGGACACGACGAACGCCAAGGAAGCGGCCGGGCATGAAGACGATTTCGTGAACTCCCCGGAGCGAGGAAAGCAGATCCCAGTGCTGCGGCAGATCGCTGCGAAGCAAGGCAACGCCGCGAGCCGCATCGCATGGAAAGCTCTACTCACGGTGCTGAACAGCCCGCTGACAAAGCCGCAGCAGAAAGAAAAAATACGCGCCGAAGTGGACGCCAACCCGCGCGAAGCTGGCTTCTTCCTCGCCATCGCGGAAATGAAAGCCACGGGCTTCGATAAGCAGATCGAAGCCGGAATGAACTGGGACAACGCGGAACTCGTCAATGCTGCGAAAGCCGCCAAAGCCGCAGTCGCCCAAGCCGCGCATGGCGGAAAGAAAATCGCCGAGCTTTCTCTAGCAGATGTAAGCAAGGCCGCGATGACTGGTCACGGTGATGTGGCCGCCGGTGCGCGCATCTACGCCACGCAAGGCTGCATCGCGTGTCATTCGATCGATCCGAAGGCCGAGCAGAAAGGCCCTTATCTCGGCGCAGCAGGCGCGAAATTCACGCGCGACTATCTCATCGAATCCATCCTCGATCCGAACAAGGTGGTTGCCCAAGGATTCCAAACGTCGCTGCTGAAACTCAAGGACGGCACCGTGAAAATGGGCTTCGTAACCAGCGAAGCGGACGGCGTGATCGAGCTGCGCGACATCGCCGGGCAGGCATCCAAACTCAAGCGCGCCGACGTGACGGAGGAAACCCATCTGCCGAACTCGATGATGCCGCCGGGACTCGCCGCAGGCCTCACTGTCGAGGATTTCACATCGCTCATCGAATACCTCGTCTCGCTCAAGGCGACTGGTGGCTGAAGTAGTATGGAGTCCAAGCTTCAGCTTGCACTTCGTGAAGACAAGCTGAAGCTCGAACTCCTAACAATCTTGGGGGGCGCACGAACCAAAGTTGGTTCCAAAAGCACGACTCGCTCATCAAATTTCCGTGATCGAGTCAAACCGCCTATTTCCCGCGCTGCGCGAAAAGCCACTTGATCACTTCGGCATCCGCATAGGTCTGCGTCCACGAATCGTGGTTCACTCCCGGATAGATCGTCGCCTTCGGTGTAGCGCCGGAATTTTCGAGGGCTGCGATCATGTCCCGCGTGCCCTGCACTGGCACTGCGGCGTCCGCATCGCCATGAAACGTCCAGATCGGCGTGTGTTTGAAGCGTTCTGCGAGTGTGGGATCTCCACCACCGCAGATCGGAATGGCGGCGGCGATTTTTGCGGGTGCGCGGCCTAGCAAATCCCATGTGGCGTAGCCGCCCATTGAGATGCCGGTGACGTAGAAGCGCTTCGCATCCACAGGTTGTTGTTTCATCGTTTCATCCACGAGAGCGAGCACGGCTTCTAACAACGCGTTCGGTTTATCGGCGGCACTGAGTCGCATCGTCTTGCGGTCGATGGGCGCCCACCAGCGGTCGGCGGGACACTGCGGAGCGATGAGGAAACAGGAGTCGCCGAGTTTGTCCGCGCCAGCGAGAATCGGTAGCACGCCGTGTTTGAGTTGGGCGGCATTGTCATCGCCGCGTTCACCAGAACCGTGGAGGAAGAGCACGAGCGGATAGGTCTTGCCGGCTTCAAGTTTGGCGGGCGCGCTCCAGCGGTATCTCACCACGGTGCCGTCCGGTGCTTTCCATTCGCGGGCTTCAGGTGGCGTGCCAAACGCCGCGATGCTTCCTAGTAAAGATGCCATAACGATTTCACGCATGGCGGGGATGGTATCGCGCGACGCGTGAATGGGAAGAATGGGTTTTTACGAATTGAAAACCGGGCCGTTTCTCAAAATGCTGCGGCCATGATCCACTTGGACGCGAATGGCAGCACGGCGATGCTGCCGGAGGTGCTGGAGGCGATGTTGCCTTGGCTGCGGGACAGTCATGCGAATCCTTCCGGTGCCTACGCCAGCGCGAGAAACGCAAAGCGGGCCATCGAAACCGCGCGCTCGCAAGTGGCCGCATGGATCGGCGCGGAGGCGGACGAGATCGTCTTCACCAGCGGCGGCACGGAGAGCGTGAATACCGCGCTGCATTCCATGGACCGCCTCGTCGGAGCGGGCGCGGCAGTCGTTTCCACCATCGAGCACTCCGCTGTGTTGCGCGCCGCCGAGGATCTAACAAGGCCGGTGAGATACGCACCGGTGCATCCGGACGGGCGACTCGATCTGGAAAAATTTGCGGCCCTTCTGCCCGGAGCTGCGATGGTTTCCATCATGGCCGCCAACAACGAGACCGGTGTGATCCAGCCACTCGCGGAAGCCGCCATGATGGCCCGTGAGCGCGGCCTGCCCGTCCACTCGGATGCCGTGCAGCTCGCCGGAAAGTCAAACCTCAACGTGCGCCAGCTCGGCGTGGATTTTCTCTCTCTATCAGCTCACAAGTTCCACGGCCCGAGAGGCATTGGCGCTCTCTTCGTGCGGCGCGGCCTGCGTTTTTTCCCGCTGCTCATGGGCGGCACTCAGGAAAACGCCCGCAGAGCAGGAACGGAAAACGTGCCAGGCATCGCCGGCTTGGGAGAGATCGCCGCCATTCTAACCAAACGCAGCACCGGACACGCCGCACTCCAAGTGATGCGCGATTCCTTCGAGAGTAAACTGCTGCACGAACTTCCCGGCGTTCCCGTGAACGGTAGCCCGCTCCACCGCCTGCCGAATACCAGCCACCTTTCCTTCGAGGGTTGCGAAGCCGTCGATCTCATCCAGCTCCTCGATCAAGCCGGTCTCGAATGCTCCGCCGGCTCCGCATGTATGGCCGGAAAAATCCGCCCGTCCCACGTCCAACTCGCCATGGGTCTCGATGCTGCACGTGGCCGCAGCAGTCTGCGTTTCAGCTTCTCCATCCTCAACACTCCCGCCGAGGCGCACAACGCGGCGGAGATCGTCATCCACGCAGTGATGCGCCTGCGCAGCGGAAACGCGGGAGTGATGCCAACGGCGTGCGGGGTGAGATTGGGGTGAACCAAAGTTCCCAAAAGGGGAGCTTTGTGCTTACGCCAGTCATTCTGAGTGCATCGTGCATCTCCGATGCGAGTCATCGCCCGCCGGAGTCTCCGCGAGTTATGCAAGAAACACGCCGACAGTAAGTTGTCGCTGGATGTGTGGTTTCATGAAGTGGCGGAGGCGCGTTGGTCAGGTCCGCAGGAAATCAAACGCAGATACCCTTCTGTCCACATTCTTCCGGGAAACTCTCGGAAATACTCCGGTATCCCAACACCGTCCAGATCCTGCTGACCAAGCCGAAGATGAAGAAGGCTAACAGGAATCTGATCCAGTATTTGATTTTTCTCTCCATGAGCGGATTGATGCTTGTCTCGAATATGAGAAACTGATTTGCCGGAAGTAACTGAAAAGCCAGGCCGAAAAATTGCGGATTGCCTGCGAAGGGGAATCCACCGAGCGTCTTTCACAAAGCCATGCTTCTTCCGGTTTTCCGCGATCTGATCAAACCCCAATGGCGGCTGGTGCTCGAGCAGCTCAAGCACCACGGCGGCCTGCCCGTCACCGATCTCGCGCGCGAAGCCGGCAGCAGCTACATGGCCGTAAAAGCCCACTGCGAGGAGCTTGTGAAAGCCGGCTACCTGATCCGCACCCGGCTGCCGCGCACCGAAGTCGGACGGCCCGAGATCTTTTACAGCCTCGCCACCAAGTCAGACGCGCTGTTTCCCGAAGCGGGCGCTGCTTTCACGCTGGAGCTGCTCGATGAACTGCGCCTGATGTATAGTGAGAGCGCCCCGGAAAAGCTGCTGTTCCAGTATTTCCAGAAGCGTTGCGAACACCTCACCAAAGCCCTCGAAAAACTAACAAGTCCCGCCGCGCGCGCCGTGAAACTCGCCGCCTTGCGCACCAAGGAAGGTTACGCCAGCCACTGCGAATCCGAACCACTTCGCATCACGGAAATCCACAACCCTCTTCAGCGAGTCTTCGAGCGATACCCGCGCGCCGTCGCCATGGAAACCCGCATGATCGAACAACTACTCGGCTCCCGAGTGACTCGCCGCGAGCAACCGACTGGCCGCCAGACCCCGCCGCGCATCGTATTTGAAATTTCCTGAATGACCGTTCCACCCGCCGCGTCCTAAGCGGCGATTCTCATCCACGTCCTTCCCATCCACGCCATGAAACCATACCGCCTACTTTCCCTCACCGCCCTCACGCTGTTTCTCGCCACCGGCTGCGAACGCAAATCATCCGAGGTCGCCAAACAACTCGCCGATCTCGAGCGCAAGGCCAACGAAGCCGTCGAGAAACAACGCTTGCTCGAACAAGAAATCGAACAACAGAAACTCACCGCCGAACGCGACGCCATCGAGCGCGAACGCATGCGCATCGAAGAAGACCGCGCCGAACTCGAACGCCGCCAAGGCGAGGCCACCGCAGCCGAAGAAGAAAAAATCCGTCTCCGCGAAACCGAACTCGCCAACCGCGAAGGCCGTCTCGAATCCCAACAATCCACACTCGAAGACAAACAAAGCGACCTCAACCGCCGCGACTCACAACTCGGCGAACGCGAACGCGAACTCGCAGGCCGCGAAGCAATCACCCGCGAGGACGATCGCAACGACCAACCCGATGTGCCTTCCGCCGACTACGGCATGTTTCATGACTCGCTTTCCTCCTACGGCTCATGGTTTGAAACACCGGACTATGGTTATGTCTGGCAGCCCGTCATCGTGCGCGACTCCTCATGGCGGCCCTACACCCGTGGCCGCTGGGCCTGCACCGATCGCGGCTGGACTTGGCTCTCCGACGAACCCTTCGGCTGGGCCACTTATCATTACGGCCGCTGGGCACTCTGCCGCGGCCGCGGCTGGATCTGGGTGCCCGGCTCCGAATGGGCACCCTCGTGGGTTTCATGGCGTTCGAGCGGTAGCCACATCGGCTGGGCACCGCTGCCACCGGAATCCCTCGCCTATCGTGGCAGCCGCTGGGACTCCAGCGTGGACGTCACCTTCGGCATCGGCTCCGTGTGGTTCAATTTCGTGGAAACCCGCCACTTCGGCAGTTCTATCCACACTCACTGCCTGCCCTACACTCAGAACAACATCTACTTCGGGGAAACCGTCAACATCACCAACATCTACGTGCAGGATCGCCGCGTCATCTGTGGTGGCCCACGCTATGGCGACATCGCCCACCAGACGGACCGCCGCCCGCCCTACTATCGGATCGAAGAAGACCGCCATGGCAGACCCGGCCGCGATCCCTTTGCCATGCGCCCGATGGTCAGTGGCGACCGCCTACGCGTAGCCGCGCCTAACATGGACGTCGCATGGAACGACGGACTCAGACCTGCCAAGGTCAAAGGCCGCATGGACAACATCCAACTCGAACGCCGCGAAGAACTCCGCCCCGAAGTGACGAATCGTTTCCGCCAGAGCCGCGAGGAAAGCCGCAACAAAGCCGATCAAACCATCGCCGATCACGGTGGCGACGATGCCTTCAAAAAGCACCGTCAGCAGGAACTCGAAACCAACCGCCGCCGCATCCAGGAAACCACCCGCCCGCAGGCAAAACC
>JANMLQ010000286.1:0-5800 GCA_031372635.1 Akkermansiaceae bacterium
CATCTCAACGAATATGACCGTCGATAATGCCGGACGACCGACCCGCTATGATGTCGAAAATCGCGGTGCGGATGGCTCGTTAGATTCCTCGAATCCCACCTTCACCACCTTCTACCTCCGTGACGATCGCGCCAATCTAACCAGCATCGTTATCGAGGTCCGGCCCATCAACGATCCGCCGCTGGCCCTCGCGCCCACGCCCACGTCTTTGTCCAGTTATGATGTGTGCGATCTCACGCTGAACAACGCAGGCGAAGTCGTCCGCGTCAGCACGCCCGCTGCCTGCCGCAGCCAAGCTACCGATCTGGTTTGCGATTTCACCTACAACGAGCGCGGCTTGCTAGATCGCTGCATCGAAGGCGGCCTCGGCACTCCGGGCGCGGTCACCACGGAGTGCATCTACGACACAGTCGGCGCGAAACTCCGCTGCTCGCTCGTCGGCTCCGGTGTCCCGAGTTGCGACGTGATTTGCACTTACGATGGATTTCACCGCCGCTCCTCCATCACTGATCCGATGGGGAATGTAGTCCAGTATGCCTATGGAAATGATGGCTCTATCAGCTCGTCCGTCTTTGGTGAGTTGGTCGATGTGCCCGGTTCTGGTGCTAATACGCTGCTTTCGCGCTCCACCGTCCGCCTCTCCTATCAGGATCATTTGGAAAACCCCGTTGGCTCGTCGTGTCTCGAGCTGCCTAACGTCACGGATGCCTGCTATAGGCTCACAGTCAAAAATTCCGCCTTCTTCCATGTGCAAACCGAGGACGATTCGGACACTTTCGAGCGCTTCACCCCCGGCTCCACCGCGGCTGCGGCCATTGAGGTCACGATCACCGATCGCTCACCTGCCGGGCTCGTCCAGCAGATCACTCGCAATGGTGATTTGCTTGCGGCCTGCTCGTACGACACCGCCGGGCGTTCGATTACTTGTTCGAACGGAGCCTGCACGCGCACCGTGACCCGCTCCGCAAAAGGGCAGATCCTCATTTGTGGTGACACTGACCATTTTAGGGGCGCAGGCATCCCCAGCGAGACTTTCACCGTCACTCGGGAATTCGACGCGCTGGGCCGCTGCATCCAGTCCACCGACGGTGTCGGAAACACCACCCACACCGCCTTCGATTCGCTTTCCCGCGTGGTTTCCGAAACGGAACCCGGCGGCTTGGTGATCAAGACCGACTATGAGGGGATTTCCCAAGGCGGCCCTTTCAGCTCGCAAATCTCCGCGGACTTCGATGGCGACGGAAATCGCGAGGTGGTCAGCTCCAGCTTTATGCGCTGCGGGGAACTTGTGAGCACCACCGATTCCCACGGCTATTCCACGACGTTTCTAAACGACTCGCAGGGTCGCAGTGTGCGCTGCGACCGCCCCGACGGCACTTTTGAATCCTGCTCTTTCGATAGTCTTGGATTCAAAGTGCAAGCCACCTTCTCCGACGGCAGCAGCAACTCGTTCACGCATGATCTCAACGGCCGGACCACCAGCAGCGACTGGTCGAGTCTTCCAAGCGGCGTCGTGGCAGTGGCTCAGAAAACCTTCCTGCACGATGGCCTCGGAAATTTGGTGAGTTGCACCCAAGGCAGCTCCAGCGTCACCGCGACGTATGATTCCGCTTGCGATCAAACCAGCGAGACTCAGGACGGCCTCACCGTCAGCCGCACCTTCAACGACCGCGGCCGCACCAGCGTCACTTATCCAGATGGCAAGCGTTTCCAAGAAGTCCGCAACGAGTTCGGCGAGATCATTTCCGTTTCCGCCGTCACCTCCACCGGGATTGTGCTCTCGCCGCCGGTCGTGAGTCAGGACTATCTCGGCCACCAGCTCAGCAGCTCCGTCCAAGGCAATGGCGTCACCTCCACCTTCAATTACCGCAGCGATGGCGAGGCTAGCCCGGCGGGTGTTGAAGACTTTTCCTTCGGTTCCTGCGTCAGGGAAACCATCACCGACGCGTCCTCAGGCGTGCTTTCCGACAAACTCGTCAGTCGGGATGCCAACCAACGGACCATCACCTGCAACGAGGGCTACAGCGTCCAGAACCAGCAGAGAAGCAGGCTCACCGTCCGCGCCCGCGATGTGTTTGGAAATATTTCCTCCTGTGTCATCAGCCATCGCGACTCCGCCACTTCCCCGCCGGTTGTCGAGAGTTCGGTAAGTTACACCTATGATCTCGATGGCACGCGCCTCACCGAGCTACGCAGCAGCATCGCAGGTGAGTATGCTAAGAGCGCCCAAGCTCCTGCATTTGACCAGCAGATGAGACAATACTCCACTTGGCCCGGTGGTTCTCTAACTTGGGATCCTAACGGCAACATCGAGACCTTCCACAAAGGCACCAGCCAACTCACGTTTATACATGACGTGGAGGGGCGGGTCGTCCGAGTTGATGACTCACCGGGTCATGCAGTCATCGGTTACGGCTATGATGCCAGTGGGCGCCGGAGTGAAATTTTCCATTTGAGTCCAACTACCGGGCAACTTGAACTCATCATCAAGTTCACTTATGACGGTGCGGTCTGCATCCAGGAAATCGGCTCCGACAACCTCGCCGACATGACCTTCGTCTGCGCCGGGGGCGTCCGGCAGTGCATCTCCACCCGCAACGGCACGATCTACTATCCGCATGGCGGGGCGTCCGCAGATAAGTTCAAGGACATCCAGAGCTGGGTAAAAGATTGCTACGATAAGGGCAGGTTGAGCCGGGTCTCGTTGATCACTAACGCCGCCCAAATGCCGGTCGAGCGCTTCGACTGTGACGAGTCCGGCAAACCGATTTTCCTAACTGGCGAAGGCACTCCATCGCCCACTAACAGCTCATCCATCGGCCTGCGCTGGCTATCACCGGCCTGTGCGTGGGAACCGATGCTCGGCATGTATGCTTGCCCACGCGGCATCTACAGCCCCGATCTTGGAAGTGCCGTTTCAATGTCAGTTAGCGAGGCGAAACCCCAAGCCCCTTCCAAGGGCAGGCGCGGATTCTTCACTCTGAAGCCTCACTGAGATTATGCTCAGGATGCCGATGGCTAACCTTTTGATCAGCAGCGTAAAACCCATGAGGGTCGTCGAGCGATTTGAAATTCAACGATCAACTGCCTCCAAGTCCTGAAGGTTCTCATGCGGGGGATTAGGGCGGCTGGCAATCCGCCGGGACTCGAAGGGAACGGTTAGAGGCTTGATCCAATTCGCCGAACAGAGGGTCCGTGGTTGAGCAGCAAGATCGACCTCGGGGTCGATCAAAAGTTGTTTCGTCCGCCCGTTCAGCGACACGGAGGCGTGCGCTCGGACTTGGATTTTCGGGTAGCCGTTGCGGCGGAAATCCTCCGCGACGTGATGGCAGAGTTGCAGGATCATGTCGGGTTGGCCTGAAGCGATGATGTATTGTTCGAGGTTGATGTAATCGGCTAGATCGACCTGCCAGGTGCTGTCCGAACCGGGGTCATGGGCGTAAAGCTCCAGCTCAGATTGTTTGTCCCGCAGTTTCATCCGCCACGAAAACCGATGGCCCTCCTCGGTCCAATGCACTGCTCCCGGATAGAGCCAATGCCGCAATGGGATGGAAATTTGCAACGCCAGATAGGTGCCTACCAGCGCAAGAATCACCCGCTTCCGGCGCGGGGTGATTTCGCAAACTGGAACCGCTGAGGCCCATAGGCTGCGGATCGGATGCGGTAATTTCGGCGCAAACAAAATGAACGTCGCGCCGAGCGTCAGCCACGGGAAAATTCCGATTTGGAAAATCCAGCCGTTGACCAAATTGAACAGGCCGACCGCGAAGAAGGCCCACCATCTCGTCCGCCGCCAGAGCAGAAATGGCACGATGAATAGGTCGAAAAGCAGACCGCCGTAGCTGAACACCCAAGCCGCCCATTCGTGGGCGATGTAGGAGCCGATCACTGGCATCGCCGCGCGTTTGGCGAGCCACATCCGCAGGGGTTCGGCGTGAAGCCAGTCGCCGTTGATTTTGGCGATGCCTGCAAAAATAAACACGATGCAAAGCTGGCCCCGCAACAACCACAGCGCCCATGCAGGGCAAGTCCCCGACCGCCACGCGGGGCGGCGCAAGGCATCGAACGAAAACGCCCGATGCGCCGGGACGAAGATCAGCAGGAAACTTAACAAACAGATCAGATAGAAATGATTGAGGTAGCGGGCCTCTTCCAACAGAAACACATAGGTAAAACCGATGAAAAAGAGCGTGGCTGCCAGTCGGTAGAACAATCCGAGAACCATGAGCTGCGAGAGGACCGCGAGCACGAGGAAGAGCAACTTGAGGGCGGCAGCCGGCAGTGGATGCACCCAGCCGAAGCCGTAGAATTTAAATAAGAAAGGCGGCTCGACGTAGAAGGGGACGATCAATTCATTCGAGAAAAACCGCCAGATTTCGATACACATCAAGCCGCCGAACACCACGCGAAACCAGACGAGCGGAGCGATGTCCACCGGCGCGAAAGCCCGCTGGGCGATGAATACAGCTAACCCGCCGACTTGTTTCTGGACGTTGGCGGCGGCGTGGTGCATTCGGGTGCGAAAACTGAAATTTCCCAGCTCAGTCTAACGACTCACCTCCGCGCGCACGTCCTGGATGATGAGTTGCAGCGTGGTGCGGCCGCGGAAGGTATTGCGGTCGATGGTGAAGGCGATGTCCCACGGTGGATCGGGCAGCGGATGTTCGCCGCCGCCGAAGAAGACGGCGTCTTGTTCGTGATAGCCTTGGCGCAGCATGAAACGCAGGTGGTGGTTCTTCATATGCAGCGGCGGGCGGCTCAGTCCCACGCCGCGCGAGATGAAGATGGGCTGCGGGTTGCTGTTTCCGAAGGGCTGCAGGAGGTCGTAGCTAGAGAGGAATTCCAGTGAGAGCTGGTCGAAGGAAATCTCGGCGTCGTAGGTGAGCTTGGGCTGGCGTTGCTCTTCGGTGGTGGTTTCCAAAACGTAATCGGCGAGGTGTTTGCGGAAGCTGTCGATCTTTGTTTCATCGATGGAAAGCCCAGCCGCCATCGCGTGGCCGCCGCCTGCTAACAGATCATCGCCGCAAGCGCGGATGGCCTCGACGAGTGACACGCCGTCGATGCTGCGGCCTGAGCCTTTGCCGATGCCTTCATCATCAATGGCGACGATGAAAGTGGGCTTGTGATACTGCCGCATCAGGCGTGAGGCGACGATGCCAACAACGCCATGATGCCACGCACGGGAACCAAGCACGATGACCGGATCACGGGCCGGATCAAAATCGCGGGTGAGCATTTCCACGGCTTCGCGACGGATGAGACCCTCGTGGTTTTGCCGCTCCTTGTTGTAGGCGTCGAGTTTCAGCGCGAGATCGTGAGCCAGGCGGCGGCAGTCGGTTGTTAGAGTGGCGAGCGCGTCCTCGGGCACGTCCATGCGGCCCGCTGCGTTGAGGCGCGGGCCGATGCGGAAACCGACGTCCATCGAGGTGGCGCTGCCGTTCATGCCGGTGACGTCCTGGAGCGCGCGCAGGCCGGGGTTGAGCGTGTTCGGGAGATGCTTGAGCCCGTGGCGGACCATCAGGCGGTTTTCGCCGATCATCGGGACGATGTCTGAAATGGTGGCGATGGCGACGAGGTCGATGAGTTCCTTGAGATCGAGATTAGTCTGGCGGGTTTTCAACAGGGCGTGGCCGAGTTTGAAAACGACACCTGCCGCGCAGAGGTAGGTGAAATCCGTGCCGCACTTCGGGTTGACCAGTGCGCAGCAGTCCGGGCGTTGGCCGGGCGTCGGCTCGTGGTGGTCCACGATGACCACGTCGATCCCATCCGCGCGCAGCATGGCGACTTCGTTGATGGAAAC
>JANMLQ010000293.1:0-11917 GCA_031372635.1 Akkermansiaceae bacterium
CTGCAACTCGCGACTTTCGATCCCTTCAATCTTGTCGCGCGCCAAGCCGCCGCACAGGAACTCGCCCTGCCGATCGACTGGTGCATGGCCTCGCGGAAACGCCTCCATGAAGCGTTGCGCCGCCTCTACGGTGTGGGTGCGGATACTTTCGAGCAAATCCTCGAAGGCCGGGATTTCGACTACGATCACCTCGAAAGCGGCGAGGACGAAGCCAACGTCATCGACCAGGACGACGACGAAGAAGCCAGCGTCGTTAAGTTCGTGAACCAGATCATCCGCGAGGCGCTCGACCAACACGCGACCGACATCCACGTCGAGCCGCTCGCCACCAACCTGCGCATCCGCTACCGCATCGATGGCCGCCTGATTGAAGTCGCCGTGCCGGAAAACATCAAGGCGTTGCAAAGCTCCGTCATTGCGCGTTTGAAAATCATGGCGCGCCTCGACATCGCCGAGCGCCGCGTCCCGCAGGATGGCCGGATTAATCTCCAGTTCGAAGGCGCGACCATCGACGTCCGCGTCGCCACCGTGCCGACCGTCGAGGGCGAGAGCGTTTCCCTGCGTCTCCTCAACCAAGAGAAATTCAACGTCGCGAAACTCGGCATGGAGCCCTTCGTGCTGCGAAAAATCGAGCAGTTGCTACATCTTCCGAACGGCATCATCCTCATCACCGGTCCTACTGGTTCGGGTAAATCGACCAGCCTTTATTCCTTCCTGAGCGAAGTGAACCGCCCGGAGCTGCGCATCGTCACCGTCGAAGATCCGGTGGAAAACAAACTCACCGGCGTGATGCAGATCGCCGTGAAGAGCGAGATCGGCCTCACCTTCGCCACTGCGCTGCGCTCCATCCTCCGGGCGGATCCAAACATTGTCATGATCGGGGAAATCCGCGACCTTGAGACTGCGGAGATCGCCATCCGTGCCTCGCTCACAGGTCACTTGGTTTTCTCCACCCTCCACACCAACGACGCCATGGGCGGCATCAGCCGTCTGGTGGACATGGGCGTGGAACCCTTCCTCGTCTCCGCCGCCGTGCGCGCCTTCCTCGCCCAGCGCCTTGTTAGAAAACTCTGCCCGCACTGCAAAGTCCCGCGCGAACTCTCGGATCAGGACAAGCGCAATCTCGGCATCCCGACCGATCTTCCCGGCGCACCCTTCGCCACCAAAGGCTGCGACCGCTGCCGCAACACCGGCTTCTCAGGACGCCTCGCGATTTACGAAGTCATCCTTCTCACACCCGCCATGCAGGAACTAGTCGCCCACTCCGCGCCCGCACCCAAGATGCGCGAACAAGCCTTCCGCGATGGCTACGTGCCGATGCGCACCTACGGCTGGCACAAGGTGATGCAGGGCATGACCACCATCGAAGAAGTCATTTCCGTCACCTCCTCCGACATCGGCGGGGATGACTGAAGAACATTGAACATCGAACGCTTAACATCGAACGTCGAAGTGGAACGTAGAAATAATCCCAATCATCTTACTTAGTTGTTCGATGTTTAAAGTTCGATGTTCAACGTTCACTCTCCATACCACCAATGCCCCTCTTCGCCTACAAAGCCCTCGCTGCAAACGGTTCCGTCACTACCGGTGAGATCGACGCCACGGATCGCCCGGATGCCTTGCGTTTGCTGGATCGCAAGGGCTTGCAGCCGGTGAACCTCAAGGAGAGTTCGTCGGCCGTGCAGACCCGCAAGCCCGCCGGCAAGGCGAAGGCGGATGAAAACGCCCGCTCCTCCGGCAAGGCGGCTGCGAAAGAGGACGTAATCCCCGAGGGGCCGATCAAGCTGAAGCGCCAGGAAGTCGTGCTCTTCACCGAGGAACTCTCCGACATGCTCGCCGCCGGACTTCAGTTAGAGCCTGCGCTCAAGTCGATGGAGAACCGCCAAGAACTCGGCAACCTCAAGGCCGTCTCATTCAAGATCCGCCAGATTGTTAGAGACGGCGTGAACTTTTCCGTCGCCCTCAAAAAGGTCAGTCCCAGCTTCGGCCCGCTTTATTGCTCACTCGCCGCAGCCGGTGAGGCATCCGGCGCGCTGGACACCATTCTCAAGCGCCAGGCGCATTACCTGAAGACGCTCGTTGAGCTACAGAGCCGCCTCATCCTCGCGATGATCTATCCGGCTTTCCTCGTGCTCGCGGGCATCGGCGTGTCAGTCGTATTCGTAACGATTCTCATTCCGCAGCTCACTGCGCTCATCGAGAGCACACCGGGCGGCAAGATTCCGTTAGGTGCGGCCATTCTCATCGCCATCGCCGAGTTCATGAAAAAATGGTGGATTGTCGTCCTGCTCACACTGGTGGCAGCCGCCATCTTCTTCAAGGCATGGAAGGACAACGACGCCAACAAGCCCGCGTGGGATCGTATGAAACTCCGGTTGCCACTCATCGGCCCCGTCATCACCAGCCGCTTCTACGTCCAGTTCCTAGAAACCATGGCCAACCTCGTCGGCAACGGCCTGCCCCTCCTGCGCGCACTCGAGCTTTCTCGCGATGCCACCGACAACCGCTCACTGCGCACCGAGCTGGACAAAGTCATCGTCCAAGTCGGCGACGGTCGTTCGTTTTCCAAAGCACTGATCCGCAACAACGCCTTCCCGCCGCTCTTGATCGACATGATTTCCGTCGGCGAGCAGACCGGCAAGATCGACCAGTCCCTGCGCCGCGCTGCCGAGCGCTATGACAAGGAACTCGACAAAGATCTCCAGCGCATCATGGCGCTCATCATGCCCACAGTTCTCATCATCATGGCCGGCCTCATCGGCACCATGGCCTACCTGATGATCACCGCCATCTTCCAGACGATTTCCAACCTCGGTTAAAACGAGGCGGAACCTGAGAATCTTGGACTGCGTGCAGCCTGCGGCGAATCCTTGCCAGCAGGCTGGCTGCGGAAAAGCGGCAGCAGGATGCCAGCGCCACGGGGAACCTGAAGATACGCCATCGCGTAATTACCACGTCACGGTTTTGTGACATGATCCGCTTCGTGCCGGGCCAGTGTCTGGCGGCATGCTCCCCCCAGCCCCCCCAGATTGATGAGACTTGAGTCCCATGTTCCGACTTCGTACGGACGCATCCCCACAATTACCGCAGCTCGCCTAAATGGCAGGGCCGGAAGGGTAGATGCCTGGACTCCTCATCCCGGGAAAGACTTTCCGACTCCCAGAATTGAGGTTTCATCAGAGGACCGGGATTATCTGAAATCCTGTATTTTGTTGATTCTCAATTGTGCGGACCATAGAACCGATGCGCTTCTTCATTGCCCTTGATAATTCGGATGATCGTCTCTAGCAGGCGCTCGTCTCTGGTTGACCGCCCGCGATCCGGCGGAAACCAGTGAAACCAATGGCATGAAACGCGCTTTTTACATCTTGACCGAATCTCCTGAAATTGGTTCTAGTGCGACGAAGCGCTAAATGACCAAGGGCGGCAGCGTTCAACCCCGAAACGCGGTTTCCCCTGATCATTTTTAAAAAACCCGAAACATACCACTCATGTCGCCGTAATTCTCCCGAACAACTGATTCTCCCCACCCCCCACCCCCCCGTCCCCCCCATGACAACCGCTGTCAAAGCGAAAGCTATTACTAGGAAAGTCTCCGGCCCCCGGATCGTTTCCTCCCCCGCCAGACCCGCCGCCGCCTCACGCCGCAGCACGATTCCGGCTTCACGCTCCGTACTTCGGAGCGAAGATTTCCCCACTCCCGAGCCCACCGGGCGTCATCTCGTCTCGTCCAGTCCGGTGCCGACTTGGAAGCGTGGTCTCGATGTGTCCTGCATCTTGTTGAGCCTGCCGCTGACGCTGCCGCTGATTGCCGCGATCACCCTTTGGATCAAACTCGCTTCCCGCGGCCCGGCGCTGTTCCGTCAGGAACGGATCGGTCGCAACGGGAAGCGTTTTGTGCTCTACAAGTTCCGCAGCATGAAGAACAACGCGGACACCACGCGCCATCAGAACCATTTCAGGCATCTGGTGAGCACTGACAGCCCGATGGTGAAACTCGACCTGCTGTGCGACTCCCGCCTGATTTCCGGCGGTTGTCTGCTGAGAGCTGCGGGTCTCGACGAGCTGCCGCAGCTTCTCAACGTGCTGCGCGGTGAAATGAGTCTAGTCGGTCCGCGCCCCTGCCTGCCGGAAGAGTTCCGCTTCTTTTCTTCGAGGCAGCGCGAGCGCTTCGAGGCGCTGCCCGGCCTGACAGGCATTTGGCAGGTTCACGGCAAGGGTGTTTCCTCGTTCAGTGAAATGAACGCCATGGATGCCATCTACGTGCGCCGTTCCTCGATCACGCTGGATCTCGGAATCATGCTGCGCACACCCGTCGCGTTGCTCCGCCAAATGTATCAGGCTTTCCTGCAACATCGTGAAGCCTCGCGGAAACCCGTGGAGTCCGAAGAAGGCACGCTCTCCGGATACAGCACCCAGAGAATGGGTTGATTGTGATGAAAGCCCCCGTTTCGGTCGGCATTGCCGGATACGGTTATTGGGGGCCGAATCTCGCCCGCAACTTCAACAACCTGGCTGATTCGGAATTGACCGCCGTGTGCGAGCCGGACGCCGGACGACTGGCTCACCTCGGGAAAAACCATCCGCACGCCACGGCTTACGCGGATTTTTCCGAAATGCTCCGCCATCCCGCGCTCGACGCGGTCGTGGTCGCCACACCGGCGGGCACTCACTATGCGCTCGCAAAGGCCGCGCTGCTCGCAGGCAAGCATGTGCTGGTGGAAAAGCCGATGGCTTGCTCCGCGCAGGAATGCCTAGAGCTGATAGAAATCGCCGCCGCGCATCGCCTGACGTTGATGGCAGGCCACACCTACCTTTACTCGGAGGCGGTCCGCAGGATTCTGGAAATCATCGCCAGCGGAGACATGGGTGAGGTCCGCTACATCAACTGCCAGCGCCTCAATCTCGGACTTTTTCAAAAGGACATCAACGTGGTGTGGGATCTAGCGCCGCACGATTTCTCGATCATCCTGCGTGTGATGGGCGGCTTGCCGGAAACGGTCAACTGCCAGGGAAACGCCCACGTCAATCCGCAGATCGAAGATGTGGCCAATGTGTCGCTCGCGTTTTCAGGAAACCGTTTCGCAACCGTGCAGAGCAGTTGGCTGGAGCCGCGTAAGGTGCGGCAGATGACCTTCGTGGGAACCCGTAAGATGATCGTTTATGACGATCTCGAGCCGCACGCGAAGATTCGTATTTATGACGTGAGGGTGGATTGCCCGCCGCATTACGACAGCTTCGCCGAGTTCCAATATTCTTATCACTACGGCGAGTGCCGTATCCCGCATCTGGAGCAAGGCGAGCCGCTCGCAAGGATGTGCGCTCATTTTATCGACTGCATCCGTCACGGCAGCACGCCGGAATCGGACGGAGCCAGCGGCTTGGATGTGGTGAGGATTCTCGAAGCCTGTAGTGAATCGCTGCGCACGCGCGGCGGCCCGGTGACTCTCAACGCATGACAATCATGAACGCGGACCCGTCCAACACATTGCGCATCGCGCCGGATGTGACGCTCGGCAAAAATGTGAGACTGCACGGTTTCGTCAATCTCTACGGCTGCGTGATCGGGGACGAGACCCGTATCGGATGTTTCGTGGAAGTGCAGAAAGGCGTGAACATCGGAGCACGCTGCAAGATTTCCAGCCACACGTTTATCTGCGAGGGAGTGACCATTGAGGACGAGGTCTTCGTGGGCCATGGCGTGATGTTTTCCAACGACCGCCTGCCCAGAGCCGTGAATCCCGACGGCGGATTGATTGGCGATGGTGAATGGGAATGCCAGCAGACGAGGGTTTGCAAAGGAGCTTCTATCGGTTCCGGCTCGACGATACTCGGCGGCCTCGTGATCGGTGAAAACGCCATGATCGGCGCAGGCAGCGTGGTCACTCGCGATGTGGCTGCGAACACGACAGTGGCAGGCAACCCGGCGCGTTTGATGAAACCTAACAGCGGCGAGCAACTATGAAGGTTCCGTTTCTCGACATGAAGGCGCGCCACGCCCCACTGCGTGAGGAGTTCATGCGCGCCATCGGTGAGGTCATCGATTCTGGAGTCTTCGCAGGCGGGCCAATCGTCGAAAAATTCGAGCGCGACTTCGCGGCAAATTGCGGGACTCGTTTCGCAGTCGGAGTGGGCAGCGGCACCGAGGCCTTGTGGCTGGCGATGATCGCGATGGGCATCGGTCCCGGCGACGAGGTGATCACCACGCCGATGACATTCGCGGCCACCGTGGAGGCGATCTGCCTGACGGGGGCCAAGCCGGTCTTCGTGGACATCCATGATCGCACTTACACTCTCGATCCGGCGGGCCTAGAGGACGCTCTAACAGCGCGGACCAAGGCGATCCTTCCTGTGCATCTCTTCGGCCAGACCGCAGACATGGATCCGATTCTAGGCATCGCAGGCAAGCGCGGCATCCGGGTGATCGAGGATGCGGCGCAGTCGCACGGCGCGGAATACCACGGACGGAGAAGCGGCTCACTCGGCGATGCGGGATGTTTCAGTTTCTACCCGAGCAAGAACCTCGGAGCCTTCGGTGACGGCGGCGCGGTGGTGACGGATGACGAGAAGATCGCGCAAAAGATCCGCGTGCTCCGCGATCACGGCCAGTCCGAGAAGAACCGCCATGCGATCGTTGGTTGGAACAGCCGCCTCGATGCCATTCAGGCCGCCGTGCTGAGTGTGAAAATCCGCCATCTCGCCCGCGAGAACCAGACTCGCCGCGAGATCGCACGGGCTTACGACCAAGCGTTCGCCGACATGGTGGACGTGCTCACGCCCCATGCGCGTGCAGGCGGAAACCACGTCTATCACATCTATGCGATCCGTGTGCGGAACCGCGAGGCGCTGCTGCGGAACTTCGATGCAAAGGGTATCGGATACTCGGTTCACTATCCCGTGCCGGTCCATCTGCAGCCCGCCTACCGCATCCTCGGTCACAGTGCCGGAGATTTCCCGGTTGCCGAGCGTTGCGCCAATGAGTTTGTTTCACTCCCGCTGTTCCCTGAAATGACCGCAGAACAATTCTCCTTCGTCGCGGACACGGTGCGTGAGACATTCAGCGTCTGCATCAGCGCCTGACACCGCCAGCATCCCTCTTTCTTTCCATCCATCACAACTCCCCCATCTTCATGCAAAAGTCACAAAACACCGCCGCCAAGAGCGGCTTCAACGTGCAGGACGCGCTCTTCGTGCTGTTCAAGCACAAGTGGATGATCCTGCTTTTCTCCGTGGCCGGCTTCGCCACCGCAGCCGCGCTCTTCGTCAAACGCGAGCCCATCTTCGAGTCACAGTCCAAACTGTTAGTTCGCTACGTGGTGGACACGAACACCAACGAGCCGCTCCAAGCTCCACCGCCCGGAGCGCCCGGCCCAGTGGGTGCCGCCATCACCACCGAGGTCGAGATCCTCACCAGCGTCGATCTCGCACTCGAAGTCGCTGAAAAAATCGGTGTCGAGAAACTGCTGCCCGAATCCGGCGGCGCGGCCTCGTTGTCGGATGCAGCGAACACGATCCTCGCCGAACTCAAGGTGGGCTTCGGCCAGAGCGTGAACGTCCTTCACATCAGCTATGCAAACAAGGATCCGGAAACCTCAAAGCTGGTCCTCAACACCTTAGTAGATCGCTATTTCGACAAGCATCTTGAAATCCATCGCTCTGCCGCCGCCTTCGATGCCGTCGCCAAACAGACCGAGGAAGTTCACGTCCGCCTGCGGAAAACCGAAGCGGAACTCAACAAATTACGCACCGACTCCGGCATCATCTCGCTGGTGGACGCTCAGAGCGCCCTTTCCTCCCAGCGCGCCAGAACTAACGAGGACTTGATGAACGCAAAAGCCGAGTTCGCGGAGCAGAAGGCCAGCATCGATTCATTGGAAAAAGTCGCCAAAGCCAATGATGTTCCCGCTCCCGATGCGGATGACAAGATCAAGCCTGCCGCCGCTGCTCCGCCACAGGTCGTCACCGAATTCCGCGCGGTCATCGAACTGCTCGCCTTCCTTCAAAAGCGCGATTTCGATCTGCGTATCAAATACAAAACCGGCAACCGCCTGCTCACCCTCAACCAACAACAGATCGACACCTACAACGCGAAACGCCGCGAATTGCTCGCCAAATATCCAGCCCTCGTCGATGAGGCTGAGGTCATCGAGCAAGATCCCAAAAACCCCAAGTGGAACCTCGTTTCGGAAAAAGCCAAGCTCGCCGCCATCAGCGCCAAGATCGAGATGTTCGAGAGCCATCTGAAAACCCTCGGCCAACAAGTCAGCGAGCAGATCGCCACCGGCGCACTGATCGAGGAACTCGAAAGGCGCAAGCAGATGGAGGACAAGGAATACCGCACGCTTGAGGCGAACCTCAAGGAAGCCAGAACCAACCTGACCCTTGATCCCAAGCGCATGCCCAACATCACCGTCCTCCAGAAGCCGACGCAGCCGATCATGACCTACGACGCTAAGATGCAGAAGATCATCTTCGGCATCGCCGGCGCAGGTCTCGCGCTCGGTGTGGGCCTCGCATTCCTCATCGAGTTACTCTTTGACCGCCGCGTCAAACGGCCCATCGAGATCCAGACGCGCCTGCAGCTTCCGCTGCTGCTCTCCATCCCTTTCATCCGCAGGAAGGAGCGCGGAGGATTCCTGTTAGGAAACGATCAGGCCGTGCCGCGCATCGGCACCGGCAGCGAGGAACTGGCGATCGGAAGACCCTTGTCCTCCGATCTAGTGCCGGACAACGGCCCGAAGAAGATGGGCCATTTCATCCTGCCATATTCGGAAACCATCCGGGACCGCATCATCTTCAACTTCGAGGTGAACAACATCACCCACAAGCCGAAGCTCGTCGCCGTCACCGGCCTGTCCGAAGGCGCGGGTGCCTCGACCATCGCCGCCGGTCTAGCCAAGTCGTTTTCAGAAATCCCCGGCATGAAAGTGCTACTGGTGGATCTCAGCTCGTATCACCCGGAAGACAGTCCGCTGTTCGGCGAGATACCGCGCCACACCCTCAACGGAGCATTGCATCTCGCGCGCAATAACCAGTTCCGCCAGAACCCGCAGAACCTTTACTATGCGAGCGCCAACGCCCGCCGCGACGAGACTGGCCTCACCACTTTCTCGCCGGTGCATCTCTACGAACTCATGCCCAGCCTCCAAGCCTGCGATTACGACTACATCGTCTTCGACATGCCGCCCATCGATCAGACCAGCCGCACCCTCACTATGGCTGGTCTTATGGACAAGGTTCTGTTAGTTCTGGATGCCGAGAACACCAGCCGCGACGGACTGATGTGGGGCTACTCCGAACTCGTCAAGGGCAGGGCCGATGTTTCCTGCATCTTCAACAAGACCCGCGAGCACGCACCTAGCTGGTTGACCGGGAACAACTGACCGCCTCCCCCCGTTTCAACACGAAGACGGATCACCTTACATGGCGAAACAATCAATCCACCCCGGCTCCAGCGCGATGGCGGGCGGCTCGCACGGCGTGCTGGCCCGCGCATACTTCCGGGTGAAACCCTACCTACCCAAGAACCTGCGGTGGGCACTCCGCAGGATCCGGATCCCCGTCATCATGCGGCGTAACTCGGATGTCTGGCCCATCGATACAAGCGCCGCCGACAAGCCGGATCACTGGCAGGGCTGGCCCGAGGGAAAACAATTCGCACTCGTCTTCACACATGACGTGGAATCCGCGCAGGGACTTGCCAAAGTCCGCGATCTCGCCGCACTGGAATGCGAGCATGGTTTTCGCTCCTCCTTCAACTTCATCCCGGAAGGCCCTTACGACGATCCTGTGGAATTGCGCGCATGGCTGGCGTCCAACGGCTTCGAGGTCGGCGTCCATGATCTCAATCACGACGGCCACCTCTACGAATCCAGGGAAAGCTTCAGCAAGAAAGCGAAGAGCATCAACCACTACCTCGGCAAGTGGGGAGCGGTCGGCTTCCGCTCGGGTTTCATGCTTCATCAGTTGGACTGGCTGCACGAACTCAATTTACTCTATGACGCCTCCACCTTCGATACCGATCCCTTCGAGCCCCAGCCCGAGGGATCGCATACGATCTTTCCTTTCCATGTCAGGCCACCCGCTGGAGTTATGGGTCCGGGATATGTTGAGTTGTCATACACTCTACCGCAGGACTCCACGCTCTTCATCCTGCTTCGCGAGAAAACCCCGGAGATCTGGAAGCGCAAGCTCGATTGGATCGCTCGCAACGGCGGTCTCGCTCTGGTGAACATCCACCCGGACTACATCTGCTTCCAAGACTGCGGCGAAGAAGACTCGTGCTATCCGGTCTCACTGCTGCAGGAGTTTATGGGATACATCCGTAGCAACTACGGGAACGCGTACTGGAATCCACTCGCCCGCGAACTTGCAACGTGGTACCGAGATCAATCCTTTTCAGATGACATCCGCCGCAAGGGCGGCCCGGTTTGAGATTACCCCCCGAATCCATAAAGCCATGATCAGACTCCGCCACAAGCTGTTGATCCAGATGTTCCGTCTTTTCGATCAGTTCGTACTGATCGCCACCGCTCTGGGCATTATTTATTTCCGCCCGGAAATCATCGCCCAAGGTGGCTCCCACGTCTTTAACGCCACTTATCACTTTGGTGACGCCGCAGGCATGCTGCTTCTGGGTGCAGGTTGGATCATGATTTTTGATTACTTCATCCGCTACAAGTCGGACCGCCTCGTCGCCATCCACACGCAGTTATACAACCTGCTGAGGGCCACGGTCATCGCTACTTTCTGGCTGACGGTCATCTGCGCCTTGTTCGAGGTGCGCAGCTTCAATGTCGTCAACATCCTCATCTTCTTCGTCATCGTCATCGCCGTCGGCGTCGTCAGTCGCTTCAGTCTGCGTGCGCTGCTTCTAAGCGCCCGGCGCTCTGGCTACAACTATCGTTTCCTGCTCGTCGTGGGTGCAAACCCGCGCGCCTGCAAAGTAGCAAGCAGGCTCACTGCACGGCGCGAGCTTGGATACAAGATCGTCGGCTTCGTCGCCGAAAGCCCGGACGCCGAGAAGGCATGGCAGGTGCGCAAGGATCACGGTGACTGGCGTCTGTTAGGTCAACTGGGTCGCCTGCGTGGGATTCTCACCGAAGAGCGCGTGGATGAAATCATGGTCTGTCTGCCGGTGGACGCGCGTTTCAGTGACATCACCAGCGTCATCCGCGCGGCGCGCGAGCTTGGGATTGTCGTGCGCCTCATGCCGGACTTCGCGGATGGCACGCTGCTGCGAAACATGCATGTCGAGGAATTCGAGGACGAGCACGTCGTTACTTTGTTCCGCGAGCGGCTGCTCATGCACTTGCTCTTCAAGCGTGTGCTCGATGCGGCGGTCTCGCTGGTCATGTTGATCCTTCTATTTCCGCTGATGCTGGCCGTGGCGATCACCATCAAGTTGACTAGCCCGGGTCCGGTGCTCTTCGTGCAGAAGCGCGTGGGGATGAATCAGCGCACTTTCCGTCTCTACAAATTCCGCTCGATGGTGGCGGATGCCGAGGCGCGCAAGTCCTCGCTTGCCCACCTCAATGAGCAAGATGGCCCAGCATTTAAGATCCAGAACGATCCGCGCATCACTCGCATCGGGCGCTTCATCCGCAAGACCAGCATCGACGAACTGCCGCAGCTCTTTAACGTGTTGAGTGGTGAGATGAGTCTTGTTGGCCCGCGCCCGCCGCTGCCGGATGAGGTGAAAAAATACGAATGGCTTTTCCGCAAGCGCTTGTCCGTGAAACCCGGCGTCACCTGCATCTGGCAGATTAGCGGCCGCAACAAAGTTTCCTTCGACCGCTGGATGCAGATGGACCACGAGTACATCGAGAACTGGTCGCTCTGGCTCGATTTGAAAATTCTCCTGAAAACCATCCCCGCCGTCGTCCTCAGCCGCGGAGCATCCTGAGTTATGTCC
>JANMLQ010000029.1:0-11312 GCA_031372635.1 Akkermansiaceae bacterium
ACCTGATAAGAAGCGCCTTGCTTAGCTCGGCGCACAACGTCAAAGAGCACGCAACCCTATCAGCGGGGGCGAGCGTCGAACGCGGGGTTGAGGTTGAAACTACACTGGAGCATGAGAACAGGGCGGCTGATAGGGGTTGCAGTGTCTCGCCTTGTTCGCCTTCTTGATTCTCTTGGGCGTCACCTGCCCTTGAGTGGTGAAGTGGCCGAGTGCCGAATCTAAAAAAGTGAGAACCATACAATTAAGTCTAGCCTCCAATGAGGTGTTCATCAATAGCCGCGAAAACTATGCGGTCATCATCGTGGAGGGCGAATCCGCCAAGCATGTCAAAAGCGTGTTGCTTGGTCATGACGGGAATACTTCCATCAGCCCGATCTCGTCATCGTCCGAATCTACGGAAACTCCAACAACGCAGGCCTCCAAGAAATAAATATCGGGGACGGGTGTGCCGCCGCGATAAAAGAGCAGTCGCCCGTCCACTTCCTGAAACGTGTCGGCCTTCACCGGCACGGATCGCTTGTCATCCAAATGCACCATGTATGTCTTCATATGAAACTTGAAATTAAAAATGAGTCGGCCCCTCGCGGGGGAAATTTTCTGGCGAACAGTGTATTGGTTCAACGGTCGGAGGCTAGCAAACGGGTTAGCTCCGGCAAGGTTGAAGAAGACGATTTTTGGAGGTCTGAGAATCAGCGGTTTGTGGATGAATGCCGGATGGCTTGGATTCTCGGATGGGAGAGAAGTCGGGATAGGCGTGGCAACTGATATCGAGCTACGGATTTGCTGACTTTTTGGAACACGAAGAGACGAATCATGAGTAGAGTCGGGATCAGAGCGGGCGCAGTGGAGGCGTCTCGCACGCGGAGAAGGGGGCTGACGCCGTTTGGGAATGATCTGACGCCGGTTGGGAACGATCTGACACCGGTTGGGAACGATCTGACACCGGTTGGGAACAATCTGACGCCGGTTGGGAACGATCTGACGCTGCTTGGGAGCGATCTGACACCGGTTGGGAACGATCTGACGCCGGTTGGGAGCGATCTGACACCGGTTGGGAACGATCTGACACCGTTTGGGAGCGATCTGACACGGGTTGGGAACGATCTGACACGGGTTGGGAACGATCTGACACGGGTTGGGAACGATCTGACGCCGGTTGGGAACGGTCTGACGCTGCGGAGAAAGGATTTGAGGCAGCGGCACTCTTAAAATCGCCGTTGTTTGAGGGGGCAAGAGTGTCCCCTCTCCTCTCTTCTAATGGGGGTAACTGAAAGTGGTGAGCAAATCGTGAAGAGCGGATGCATCTGGATGGGGAGCATACGCGCCCTCGCGTGTCGTGGAGCGCGCCCTCGCGCTCCGCTGGCTGATCCGCCGTGCGGACTCCGAAACGGAATCACCACCCGCAAAAGTCGCGACAGCCAAGTTTCCGGCGAGGGCGCCGGAAACAGCACGCGATGGCGCGTGCGCTCCCCTTTGCGCCTTGCGGGCTATACCGTGACCACCACTTTCAGTTACACCCTCTACCAAGTTGCTCTTGCTGGCTCTGGTGCGTGGCTTTAAGAATCGCAGCCGTGTTTCCCATGAAATCGCTGCTTCGCCTACTCGCCATCGTGATGTTTCTGCTGCCAGCGTGTTCGCTTGCAGCGGATAAGGCGGCTTATCCGGCGCTTGCGGATGGCAGCACGCAATACGCGGCGTTTCCCAGGCCTCTTGAAACTTATCCGCAGACGGCTGGCGGCATCATGGAAATCCTAACAGCCCGCGCGAAGGCGGAGCCGTTCAACATCGCCGCCACGGTGATCTTCCTGCTGGCGATTCTGCACACGTTCGCGGCCAGTTCGTTCACAAAACTCTCGCACAAGCTGGAGCACGAGCACGAGGAGGAATTGAAACGCCGTGGTGTGCGCGATAGTCTGCATCCCGATGGCGTGGCGGAGGTTTCATTCAAGGCCACGCTTTTCCATTATCTCGGCGAGGTGGAGGCCGTGTTCGGCATGTGGGTGATCGCACTGGCGGGCGCGGCGGTGTATTTCCACTCATGGCATGACTTTATCCTGTATCTGGCGAAGGATCGTGTTTTCACGGAGCCGTTGTTCGTATTCGTCATCATGGCGATCGCTGCCAGCAGGCCGGTGCTGCGGGTTTCGGAAAACCTGATGTCGAAGGCTGCGGCACTCGGCAAGGGAACTCCGGCGGCATGGTGGTTGAGTGTGCTGATCCTCGCGCCAGTGTTAGGTTCATTCATCACGGAGCCTGCCGCGATGACGATCGGCGCGCTGATTTTAGGCAAGCGATTCTATCGGTTCAATCCGCCGCCCGCACTGGCGTATGGCACGCTCGGTTTGTTGTTCGTGAACATCTCGGTGGGCGGCACGCTCACCCATTTCGCAGCGCCGCCGGTGCTGATGGTGGCGGGCAAATGGGGCTGGGACTCGCTCTTCATGCTGGAGCACTTTGGATGGAAAGCGCTGGTGGGCATCCTCATTTCCTGCGGGCTTTATCTGCTGTATTTCCGCAAAGCGCTGTTCCGCATCTCCGACATCGCGGACGGCAAGCAGGATGGAATCGTGGAAACAACCGAGTGGCATGAGAGGGAGGACACAATTCCCGCGTGGGTGACGCTGGTGCATCTCGCGTTTCTCGGCTGGACGGTTTATGCGGCGCACTATCCGGTGCTATTCATTGGCGGCTTCCTGTTCTTCATGGCCTTCACGACCGCGACGGGCCACCACCAGAACCGAATCTCGCTGAAGAGTCCGCTGCTGGTCGGCTTCTTCCTCGCGGGTCTCGTCGTCCATGGCGGCTGCCAGGCGTGGTGGATCGCGCCGGTGATCACAGCGCTGCCGAATCAGGCGCTGATGTTCGGCTCCACCGTTCTAACCGCCTTCAACGACAACGCCGCGATCACCTACCTCGCCGCACAGGTGGAGGGGCTGTCTCTCGCCGCGAAATACGCGGTGGTGGCGGGAGCCGTCACCGGCGGCGGCCTCACCGTGATCGCCAACGCACCGAACCCCGCCGGGCAGAGCATCCTCTCGAAATATTTCAAGGACGGCATCTCGCCACTCGGCTTGTTCCTCGGCGCACTCGTTCCGACGATCATCGTTTATCTTTGCTTCGTGTTGCTGCCGAACGGCACCACCAAGGAGCATCCAGTGGAACCAACGACCGCTGTTCCCGCCCTCGAAATCAAAGCCAATCACTGACCATGTTCACAGGACTCGTCGAAGCCACCGGCACCGTGCTCTCACTGGATTCCATGGGCGAGCAGGCGCGGCTCACACTCGCTCTGCCCTTCGCGGGCGAACTCGCACTCGGTGACTCGGTGGCGGTCAACGGCTGCTGCCTCACCGTCGCCGATCTATCAGAAAATGTTTCGTTCGACATCCTCGCACAAACGCTGCGCGTCACCTCACTCGGCGGCTTGACCGCAGGCGCGAAGGTGAATCTCGAACGCGCCATGATGGTGGGCGATCGCTTCGGCGGCCACTTCGTGCAAGGCCACGTGGACACCACCGGAACGATCACCCGGCTGGAGGAGAGCGGCCAGGATCACATTCTCGGCGTTTCATTGCCTCCGGAAATCCACAGGCTCTGCGTGGACAAGGGCTCGCTCGCCATTGACGGCATCTCGCTAACTATTGCGGAGCTTCGCGAAACAGAAGCCGTCTTCTGGATCACGCCGCACACTTGGCAGCATACTCACCTGCACGCCGCGCACATCGGACAAGTGGTGAACCTAGAGGCCGACATGCTTGCGAAGCATGTGGAGAAGCTCATTTCCGCTAGGCTGGCAAGAGGCTGATGCCGCAATCAAGCCCGGTCCGCATGCACCATGACGTGCAGGTGGATGAGGTCGTTGACCACGTGTTTACCGAGGAAATTGAAGAATTTCCCTGAACCGTAGATGCTGCCGAACCCGGTGCGGTCCAACTCGAATTGTGCCTGGCCTGTGAGTCGCGCGCCATCCGCACTTGCGACGAGGATAGGAAACTCCAACGGACGCGTCACTCCGCGCAGCGTGAGATTTCCACGCAGCAGATGGTTCGGCGATCCTTCATCGCAACCGGCAATCGGCTCCACGCTGGTGGTCTCGAAGTCCGCGAGCGGAAACTTCTCCGTCAGGAAAAAGTCCGCAGCCTTGAGATGGCTGATGAGCATGGCATTCCACGACGCATCCGCCAGGTCGTCACAGGCGATCGTGTCCATGTCGATCCCGAAGTGTGCAGATACCAGTTCACCATGACGCAGGATGATCTCGCCGGATGCGAGACGCACTGTGCCATGATGATAGTTGAGAGGATTACGCCCAGTCCAGCGGATCACACTGCCGACGGTATCGATGACGAATCGCCCTTCCAACACGGGGGCCATGGGAAGCTGACCATGACCCTCGATGGAAAATCCGGCTGCCTCCCACCCGGCGATGCCATCCGTGAAACCAGTGACACTCCGATAGCCCGCCGCACGCAGCGTTTCCACGGCCACCTTGGAATCCAGCGAACTACCACCCGTGCCATAAACGATGACAGTTTGGTCTTTGTTAAAAGCGAGCGCTGCCACCTTGTCGAGGAAGGCGGTTTCATACACGCAGGCATTCACGGAACCGGGAATGCGCCGCACGGTGTGGACCTCCTCCGGCAGGACGTCGATGAGCAAGCAGTCCTTTTCAGAACGGAGCAGTTCGTTCAATTCGATGGCGTCCATGGCGGGGTGGGGAATCAGTTGAGGAGACCTGCGAAAGCCTTGCGACCTGAAAACAACAGGAATGCGGCGAGCGCGCAGATGAGCAGCAGCGGCGGCGAGGTGAGGCCCGCGCCCTTGGTCAGGAAGACGTGGAAGGCGAGGATGTTGATGATGATCGGACCTAACAAGAGCAGGCCGATGTTGCGCGTCTTGGGAACGGCCACGAGAACGCCACCAAGGATTTCCACCACCTTGATGAAGGCGAGGTAGCCGGTGGGGAACAACGCAGCCATGAAGAGCTTGTGCGGCGCGTCCGCAGGCGACGGATCGTCCGGCATGGGGATGAAGTGGAGGAAGAAGTTCAGTCCGAAGACGAGGAACAAAAGGCCAAGAAGGCCGCCGGCGATGTTAGTTACGTGTTTCATGATGTCGTATGGTGTTGTGGTTTTGGTATTTCAGGCGAGATCAAAAAGTATGGCTTCTGCGTTGTCGTCAAATGCGGTGATTTCAAACAAGCCGGGTGTTTCGGTGCTGATGGCATCACCGGGGGCGAGCACATTGCCGGCAGCGGTGACGTTTCCACGGATGAGTTGGAGCCAGAGGCCACGACCGGGTTTCAACTCATGGCTCACGGTTTCGCCAGCCTTGAGACGGATGCGGTGGATGTCCGCATCCTGATGAATCGTGGCGGAGTTCTCACGTCCGTCCGGAGAGATGACGAGAACCTTGCTCTCGTTTTCACTCACAGGTGTGGGGTGCCATTCGGTGTAGGACGGCGTGAGTCCTTGAGTGTGCGGCCTGATCCAGATCTGCAGCAGGTGCAGCGGTTCGTTGCGAGATGGGTTGAACTCGGAGTGATACACGCCGCTGCCCGCGCTCATGAGCTGGATCTGGCCGGGCTGCAGTTGGCGACCATTGCCCATGCTGTCCTTGTGCTCGATCGCGCCGCCGACGACATAGCTGAAGATTTCCATGTCGCGATGCGGGTGCGTTTGGAATCCGCCGCCGGGAGCGACGTGGTCCTCGTTGATCACGCGCAGGCTGCGGAACCCCATGTGCGCAGGATCATGGTAATCGGCGAAACTGAAGCTATGGCGGCTGTCCAGCCAACCGTGGTTGGCATGGCCGCGCTCCGAGGATTTACGAACGGTGGTTTTCATGACAACTGGATGTTTCCATGTTTTTCGGAGGACGGCCAATGCCACTTGCATCCGAAGTTCATGCGCAGGGGTTATGAACCGACTTGCATTATCAGTGCGCAACATTCCAAGTTTCTCCATGGAATTCCACCAGCTTCGTTACTTCGTGGCAGCGGCGGAGGAGGCGAGCATGTCTCGCGCAGCGGAGCGTGTGCATGTCTCACAACCCGCGCTGAGCCGGCAGATCGCTTTGCTGGAGGAGGAGATCGGCGTGCTGCTCTTCGACCGCGTTCGCAAGCGCATCCACCTCACCGAGGCGGGCGGATTCTTCCTCGCGAAGGCGCGGCAGATCCTCTGCGATTTGGAATCCGGCGTTCAGCAGGTGCGCGAACGCTTCGGTGGTGTTAGAAAAACGCTGCGTCTGGGATTCATCGGGCCGTTTCTCGACGATCTCGTGGCTCCAGCCGTCAGGGAATTCCAGCAACGTCATCCGAATTCCAAGGTCAGCTTGTTCGATCTGCCGCCCAGTGCGCAGATCGACCGCTTGCGGCGGCATGAACTGGACGCCGCCATCCTCGGCAACATCGAGAATCATGAGCGCGGCCAGTTCACCGCGAAAAGACTTTCGCTTCACCGCATGGCGATCGTGCTTCCGGAGGGCCACACGCTGGCGGGCAAAAAGTCCGTGAAACTCGCCACCCTGAAGAACGAGGACTGGGTTTCCCTGTCCAACACGTTTTTCCCCGGACGCAGGGATTTTCTAACAGAGAGCTGCCTGCAGGCGGGATTCACGCCCCGCATCGTCGCTGAGCCGGACTCGCTACCGCTGATGCTCGCGACCATCGCTACGGATGGCGGCGTAGGATTGATCCCCGCGCACGCCGGAAAACTGCCTCACGCGGGCTGCGTGATCCTTCCCATGGCCGCGCCGGTGATCACCACGCAACTGCTGCTGGTGTTACCCAAGCGCACGCCCACACCTGAGCTGGCTGGACTCGTCGCCCTCATCTCCGAGCGCGCTGCGGAGTTGGGCGATGCGTGACATTCACGCGCACTGCGGACAGACGCCGAAGAATTCCAGCTCGTGATAGAGATTACGGAAACCGGTCTTCTCACGGATTTCATCCTCTAATTGATGGACTGGGCACGGTGCCTGGATCGCCTTGATGCTGCCACAACTGGTGCAGATCAGATAGTCGTTATGTTTACCTGGGATCAGCAGTGTGAAATAGGCAGCGCGCTCGTGCAGGCCGAGACGCCGGACCACACCGTGTTCCGCAAGCCGTTGCAGCAGCCGAAAAACCGTGGCCTTGTCGCACTGGTCCGCCATGCGCTTGGAAGCGGCGAGCTCGGCAAGAGTCATCGGCCGGTCGCTCTCCAGCAATGTGGTGATGACCTCCTCCAGCGCCTTGGTCCGGCGCAGCCCGGAACTGCGCAGGCGCTGGATGATTTCTTGGACGATGGCGTTCATGTGGCTGCAGCCTGAATGCGCGGCCAGCCCAAGACAAGCCCTTGTCAGTGCGGTTCATCCTTCCGGTCCTTGCCATGCCGGATCGAACTGCTATGCCCACTTGCAAATGAATGAGGAGACCATGAACACAAACCGTTTGCTGAAACTCGCCGCTGCCATCATTACCCGCATCGCGGGGCTCGCCATGGTTCTCCTGGGGATTCCCATACTGCTGGTGGTCGGCTGCCAATCGAAGCTGATCTATTTCCCGCGCACTTATGGTCCCGGCACGACGACGGAGTGGGAAAAGCGCACGGCTGGGCGGACGGTGGATTTCAATACGACGCAGGGCAGGCAGCGTGCGTTTCTCCAAGGCAATCTGAAGTCGCCGCGCAATCTATGGATCGTCTGTGGCGGCAATGGCACCGTGGCGCTCGATTGGTCCGCGTGGCTAACAGAACACGCGCAGAAAGAAGATGCGTGGCTGCTGGTGGATTTCCCGGGTTATGGCGATTGCGAAGGTGCGCCCTCACCGTCAGCCATTCGCGAAACATTCCGTGCCGGAGTGCCACAAGCGTTTCAGGAAATAGGTTGGCCGCGAGAACCCGATCCGGCGCGGCTTCGGTTCTTCGGTCACAGCCTGGGCGGCGCTGCGTGTTTGATCGCCGCATCGGAATTCAAAATCCAGCGCGGTGTTCTGTTAGCGCCATTCACCAGCACGATGGACATGACGCGCGTGGTCACCGGAGTGCCGCTGGGTTTTCTCGTTTGGCACCGCTTCGACAACTCGGCGCGGCTCGCGGAACTCTCCGCACGCGGCAAGGGCGAGGTCATCATCCTGCATGGCTCCGATGACGAAGTGATCCCCGTTTCCATGAGCCGCACACTGGCTGATGAGCAAAAGAAAACCGTCCGCCTCAGGGAAATCCCAGGCGGACGGCACAATACAGTTCAGGAAACGAATGCTGCGGATCTAGCAGAAGCGCTTCGCGAATGTGGCGGCGATCATCGGTCGCCGCGAATTCATTCATTGGATAGCAAGAACGGCGACCGGTGATCGCCACCACGTTCTGTTAGCGCGAGGCCGGACGACGGCGGTTGTTGCCACGCGCGGCGTTGCTGTAGTCGCGGCCTTCGCCACCGCGGCCACGGTTTCCGCCTCCACCGCCCTGACGGCGACCGCCGTTGGACGATGAGGATTTTCCGCCACCGGACTTGGTGCGCAGGTGACGATCGGCGAGCACTTCGAGATGCCACTCATGATCGTCCCAACGCGGGATCGGCATCTTGATGATCTTCTCGATCTCGCGCAGGTATTCCAGCTCGTCATCGGCGCAGAGCGTGACGGCACGGCCCTCAGCTCCGGCACGCGCGGTGCGTCCGATGCGATGCACATACGCTTCCGGTTCATTGGGCAGATCGAAGTTCACCACGAGTCCCACGTCTTTCACATCCACGCCGCGAGCGGCCACGTCGGTAGCGACGAGCACGGGTGTGAGACCTTTTTTGAAGCGATCGAGCGCCTTTTCGCGCTGCGCCTGGGATTTATTGCCGTGGATGGCATCCGCAGGGAAACCCGCAGCACAAAGGCTTTTCGCGAGTTTGTTAGCGCCGTGTTTGGTGCGGCTGAAAACAATCGTCAGCTTGCCGGATGTCGCGGTGGCCTGGGCGCGCAGCAGTTGCTCTAACAGCGGACGTTTGTTGTCGCGAGTGAGGAAACATACCTGCTGGTCGATCTTCTCAGCAGTCGTCGTTTCCGGCGTGATGCTGACGTGGGCAGGCTCACGCAGAATCGTCTGCGCGAGGTCCACGATGTTAGGCGCGAGCGTGGCGGAGAAGAACAACGATTGGCGACGCGCTGGCAGCAGTGAGACGATGCGTTTCACATCGCGCAGGAAACCCATGTCGAGCATGCGGTCCACCTCATCGAGCACGAAAAACTCGACTTGCGAGAGATCGATGTGGCGTTGGTCGATGAGATCGAGCAAGCGCCCGGGAGTGGCGACGAGCACGTCCACGCCACGGCGCATGGCATTCACCTGCGGCACTTGGCCGACTCCGCCATAGACGAGCGTTTGGCTGAAACGGATGTGTTGTCCGTAGGTGGTGAAGCTCTTGCCAACTTGGCCCGCGAGTTCGCGAGTGGGGGCGAGCACGAGCGTGCGGCAGCACTTGGTGCGGACCTGTTTCGGCTTCTCATGGAGCGCGTGGAGGATCGGCAGCGCAAAGCCTGCGGTCTTGCCGGTGCCAGTCTGGGCACAACCTAACAAGTCGCGGCCCTGGAGCAGCAATGGTATCGCCTGCGCCTGAATCGGCGAGGGCGTGGTGTAGTTCAGTTCGCGCAAAACGCGATGCAAGGGCGCTGCCAACGGCAACGCCTCGAATGGTGTCGGGGTCATGTTTTCAATGGGCCAGCCTCATCCGGAATCCCGGCGGCTGGCGGTGCGATGAGTGATTTCAGGGAACCTCAAACAATCTCTCTCATCGATGAAGACCGGACAAGGGCGGGACCGACAACCGGCTCCGCAGTCACACCCAAAGCGGCGCGACGCCGGACGCCATGGATTACAAAGCGCCCGCTGGCAAGGCATTTCCCGAATCTGAAACGCTTCGGGCTTTTACAGACGAAAGGTTGCACGCGCCAAACTGCCGGATTTTGTCTCGCTTGACGGATCTCTGGTATGGAGCGAATTCTACTTCAATTGAAAGTAACCCATTTCATCCCACCTGCCATCGCGCTGGTCGCCGTCTGTGTTTGGAATATGTCGGAGCTGCGCAACCGCTCCGCCATGGATCAGCAGATCTCCGTCTTGCAGGGTGAAATAGTCACCGCCTCTACCGCCACCAGCTCCGCTGCTGCCGGGAATTTCTCGTCCCGTCCGCGGCCTGCCCAGGCGAGTGCGCAAATCGCACCCACCACCGCCGTGGCTGAGATCAACTGGAAGACCATCCCCGGCCTCATGGACGACTCCCTCCCCAACAATATGGCCCGGATGCTGGCGTTGGCGGAGTTCCATCAAAAGTTAGGAACCATTTCCCGCACGGAATTGCTCACCGCGTTAGATAATCTCGACAGCTTCGAGCTCTCGCCCGAAGTCCGCCGCAAGCTCGAGTCCGCAATCCTCGATCCGCTGATCGTGAAGGACCCCGAGTATGCGCTGTCTCGCTTCGCCGACCGCATCGACAGCGACCCGGACGGCATCGGCCGGCAGCTCGGCGCGGCCCTCCGAGAGTGGGCAAAAAAAGATCTAACATCCGCATCTAAGTGGCTCGACCGCCAAATCGCTGAGGGGAAATTCTTGAGCAAAACGCTCGATGGTAAAAGTAAGATCCTGGGCCGATATGAGGCCTTCTTGATGGAGGGGCTGATGGGCGAAGACCCTGCCGCTGCGGCTCGGCGCTTGGCGGGGGTCCCGGAAGACCAGCGCCGCGAGTCCCTCCAGCAGCTCTCGTTTAAAGACCTCGGTGAGCCTGAGCAGCAGGTCTATATCGACCTCGTGCGGGGACTCGTCCCTGAGGCCGAGCGGCAAGGCACCTTCGCTCACATCGGGGCGCAACTCGCCTTCAGCGGCGGCTACGACAAGGTCTCCGCTTTTTTAGACACTGCAAAAGCCACCCCCACTGAGCGCGCTGCTGCCGCCGCTGAAGCGGTTAATTCCCGGCTAAGTTTTAGCGCCCAGATCCAAGATATTTCCCCACAGGATCTTGCCGAAATCGAATCTTGGCTCGGCACCCAAGCCCCGCAGAGCGTCGGAAAAATCCTTGGTAACGCACTCGCAGAAGCGGCGCAAATCGGCGGCAAGTTCAGCTACGAAGACGCATATAAGTTCATCCTCATAGATCAGAAAACACGCGGTACGGATGACGGCTTAGTGGCCTTTCTCAAAAGCTACTCAGCCCGCTCCAATCTCGAACAAGCCGCCGACTTGATCGAGCGAGTTTCAGACCCAGCACAGCGTGAAATTTTCCGGCAATCCCTCAAGTGACCTCACCATGAAATTCTCCCTCATCGCCACGTTCCTCATTCTCGCCATCGG
>JANMLQ010000053.1:0-4260 GCA_031372635.1 Akkermansiaceae bacterium
GCGGTGGATACCAATCTGCTGGTGCATGCGCATCAGCGCGAAGCTTCTCTCCATGAAAAAGCGAAAGAAGTGATCCGCAATCTTGCGGAATCTCCGACTCCCTGGGCGGCGTGTCTGCACTGTTTCGTCGAGTTTTACGGAGTCGTCACGCATCCGAAATTGTGGAAAAAACCATCCACACCAGAAGAGGCAATCGAACAAATTCGAGCCTGGCGGGAATCTCCCAGCTTGCGAATCCTGTGCGATACCTCCGGCGTATTGGACAAGTTGGCTGAGTTTGCGGTCAACGGAACCGTGCGCGGGGCCTTGATCCACGATGCCAGAATCGCAGCTTCCTGTCTCGTGGGCGGCGTAGGGGAACTCTGGACGGTGGATCGGGATTTCAGCCGTTTCCCGGTCCTGAAAACCCGGAATCCCCTGATCATCTGAGTCCGGGCATTCGGGAACCCGCCGCAAGAGTCCGGAATTTTTTTTGCAAAAACCGCCGATCCTGGATTCCGCGTCGATGCGCGGCAGTGATCGGTTATCATCAAGCCAAGACACTCAAAGCCATCATCCATGATGCCGAAGAAGGCGGATTCTGGGCGGAAGTGCCCGCTTTGCCCGGATGTTTCACCCAGAGAGAGACGTTTACAGAACTGGAGGCAAACCTCCGCGAGGCCATCCAAGGCTGGCTGCTGGCAGCCGAGCCGGAAGGCGGAAAGTCGTCCGAGCGGATTCTGGAAGTGGCGGTATGAAGGCCGTCTCGGGAAAGCGCCTTGCCAAACTGGCGGAAGAGAAAGGCTGGCGGCTGGCGCGGGTCAACGGCAGCTATCACATCTTCACGATGGAAGGCAGGATCGAACGCTTGGTGATTCCCATCCACGGCAACCAATCGCTCAAGACCGGCCTTCAGCGAGCGCTGATGAAGCTCATCCCGGTAGCCGAGGAAGAACTCTGAATCACCGAAATGGAGCCTCCCGGAGCCGATCTACCCATCGTCGTCACCAAATGGTATGCCTATGCCTAGTGGCTGCTTGAGCGCGTCGAGAGTTTCCCGAAGAGCCAGCGCTTCATCCTCGGCCAGCGGCTTTCCAACCACGCGATGGACGTGCTGGAACTGCGGGTGAAAGCCAGCTACGCCCGCGACAATAAAAGCGACCTCCTGCGCCAAGCAACGAAGGCATCGAGATGACCCGCTGTATCGTCCGCATGGCCCACGACCGCAAGCTGCTCGCGCCCAAACAATTCGAGTTCAGCGCCGTGGCCCTCAACGAATGCGGTAGAATGTTGGGAGGCTGGTTGAAGAGTCGGTGATGCTCACAGACCCTCCGAACTGCCTGATTGACAGCCCCCCGCCGGGCCGCATAGCTTCCCGCGCGTTTCGCCGGACCCGGAGCTTCTCTCCGTGATGCCGGCGTTTCACTTTGAACCCCACGATCCCAATCATCACGATGGCTACCAAAAAGAAGGCTGCAAAAACCGCGGCGAAAAAAACCGCCTCTAACAAAACCAAATACGTTTACACTTGGGGGGCCGCCAAGGCCGATGGTGACGGCAGCATGAAAGCCCTGCTCGGCGGCAAAGGCGCGAACCTCGCAGAAATGACCCGCATCGGTCTGCCAGTGCCTCCAGGTTTCACCATCACCACCGAGGTCTGCACCCACTTCTACGCCAACAAAAAATCCTACCCAGCCACTCTCCAAGGCCAGATGGAAGCCGGCGTGGTGAACATGGAAAAAATCATGGGCTGCAAATTCGGTGATGCCAAAGGCATGCCGCTGCTCGTCGCTGTGCGCTCCGGTGCGCGCGATTCGATGCCCGGTATGATGGACACCATTCTCAACCTCGGACTCAATGACGAGACCGTAATTTCCCTCGCCACCGCTACCAAGAACGAGCGCTTCGCATGGGATTGCTATCGCCGCTTCGTCCAGATGTATGGCGATGTCGTGCTCGGCGTGCAGAAGCGCGAAGGCGAAGACCACGAACCCTTCGAAGTGGTCATCGAAGAATTCAAACACCACAAATACGGCAAGGAAATCGTTGACTCCGATCTCACCGCCGCCGACCAGAAGGAACTCGTCAAGCAATTCAAAGCCCTCGTCAAAGAGCGCACTGGAAAAACATTCCCCGCCAATCCGTGGGACCAGCTTCGCGGTGCCGCAGGTGCCGTGTTCAGCTCATGGATGAACGACCGCGCGATCGTTTATCGCCGCAAATATAACATCCCCGCCGAGTGGGGCACCGCCGTCAACGTGCAGGCCATGGTTTATGGAAACACCGGCGATACCTCTGGTTCCGGCGTCGCCTTCACCCGCAACCCTGCCAACGGCGTGAACGAATTCTACGGTGAGTTCCTCATCAACGCCCAAGGCGAAGACGTCGTCGCCGGCGTGCGCACTCCCGAGCCAGTCGCCCTCCTCAAAAAGGTGATGCCGAAGAGTTATGCCGAACTCATGAAAGTCCGCGCCATCCTTGAAAAACATTTCAAGGACGTGCAGGACGTCGAGTTCACCATCCAGGAAGGCAAGCTGTTCATGCTTCAGACCCGCAACGGCAAACGCACCGCCGCTGCCGCGCTTAAGTTCTCCATGGACATGGTCAAGGAGAAGCTCATCGACTGGAAGACCGCCGTGCTTCGCAACCCTGCCGACCAGCTCGACCAACTCCTCGCCCCGATCTTCGACCTCGCCGAGGTGAAGAAGGCCAAGGAACTCGCCAAGGGCCTGCCAGCAGGACCAGGTGCCGCATCAGGAAAAATCTACCTCAACGCCGACCGCGCAGCCGCTGCTGCCGAGAAGGGCGAGCAAGTACTGCTTGTTAGAAACGAAACCAGCCCGGAAGACCTCCGTGGCATGATCGCTGCCGAGGGCATCCTCACCGCCAAGGGTGGCGTTTCCTCACACGCCGCACTCGTCGCCCGCCAAATGGGCAAGGTCTGCATCTGCGGCGCTTCCGCCGTCATCATCGACTACGATAAAAAGACCGTCACCATCTCCGGCCAAGTCTTCAAAGAAGGCGACTTCCTTTCCATCGATGGCACCTCCGGCACCGTCTATGGCGGCAAGCTCAAGACCGCTCCTTCGGAAATCATCACCGGCATCGTTTCTAACGACAAAGCCGCGCAGAAGACCGAGAAGTTCAAGAGCTTCCTCCAACTCATGAAATGGTGCGAACAAGCCACCAAACTCGCCGTCCGCACCAATGCCGACACCCCGGAGCAAACCCGCATCGCAGTCGCATTCGGAGCCACCGGCATCGGCCTCACCCGCACCGAGCACATGTTCTTCGAGGGCGACCGCATCGACGCCATGCGCGAGATGATCCTCGCCACCACGCTGGAAGCCCGCAAGGCCGCGCTCGCGAAACTGCTGCCCTATCAGCGCGCAGATTTCACCGGCATCTTCAAGGAACTGAAAGGTTTCCCCGCCACCATCCGCTTGCTCGATCCGCCGCTTCACGAATTCCTTCCGCACTCCAAGGAGCAGCAGATGGACCTCGCCCGCAAGATCGGCGTCACCGTGGAAAGCATCATGGCCCGCGTGCATGACCTCCACGAGTTCAACCCGATGCTCGGCCACCGCGGTTGCCGCCTCGGCATCGCCTATCCGGAAATCACCGAGATGCAGGCCCGCGCCGTCTTCGAGGCCGCCGCTGACGTGACCAAGAAGAAGATCAAGGTGAAACCCGAAGTCATGATCCCGCTCGTCGGCTTCGCCAAGGAGTTCGATCTCCAGGCCGCCATCGTTCATCGCGTTGCCAAGGAAGTCATGGCAGAGAAAAAGGTGAAGTTCGACTATCAGGTCGGCACCATGATCGAAGTCCCGCGCGGTGCCCTCACCGCCGACGAGATCGCCAAGGGAGCCGAGTTCTTCAGCTTCGGCACCAACGACCTCACCCAGACCGCACTCGGCATCAGCCGTGACGACATGGGAGCCTTCCTCATGCCCTACATCGAGAACGAAGTGTTCAGCAAGAACCCCTTCGCCACCCTCGATGCCACCGGCGTCGGACAGCTCATGGAAATTGCCGTCGCCAAAGGCCGCAGCACCCGTCCGAACATCAAGCTCGGCATCTGCGGCGAACACGGCGGTGATCCAGACTCCGTCAAGTTCTGCCACAAGCTCGGCCTCAACTACGTCTCCTGCTCACCTTACCGCGTGCCCGTCGCCCGCCTCGCCGCAGCGCAAGCCGCCATTGAGGAAGCCGCCAAGGCCGTCGCTCCAAAGGCGAAGAAGAAGATCGCGAAGAAGAAGTGAGTACGTGGCGGCGATCACC
>JANMLQ010000077.1:0-4114 GCA_031372635.1 Akkermansiaceae bacterium
GCGAGTTTTTTCAAACGCACGCCGACACCCGCCGTGATCTCGCCACGCGTGCCGACGGTGACATCGGAGAACGCACCGCCCGTTGGATGAATGACGCAGCCGCGGATGCCGCCATCGCGCACTAATAGATTCGAGCCGCGCCCGACGACGCGCACCGGGATGCCGCGCTCGCGGCAGTAGCCCACGAGGAATGCGAAGCCGTAGAAACCGTGCGGCTCAATCCAGAATTGCGCGGGGCCGCCGACGAGCAGAGTGGTGTGCTTGTTCATCGGCTCGTAGAGTTTCCCGTCGATCTCGCCCTCTGGCATGAGCGTCTTCATTTCCTCTAACACTTTAAGATCTGCGGCGATGCGCGTGCCTGCCTCATGCACGTTGCCCGCGCCGAGGGTGATGAGAATGTCACCGGCTTGCAGTGCGTTGCCGACCGCGTGGTGGGCGGTGGCGAGATTGGGGAGAAACGTGGCGGGCACATCGCCGTGGAGTTTCATCGCATCGACGATGGTCTGGCCGGTGATGCCCTTGATGGGTTTTTCAGAGGCTGGATAAACGTCGCTGATGAAAACGAGGTCCGCAGCTTGCAGGACTTTGCCGAAGTCATCGGCGAGCGCCTGCGTGCGGGTGTAGCGGTGCGGCTGGAACAACACGACGAGCCGCTGCGGCTTGAGTGAACGCGCGGTCTGCAAGGTGGCGGCGAGCTCCGAAGGATGATGGCCGTAATCGTCCACGATGCGGTGGTTTGCCGAGAGATACTTCGTTTCAAAGCGGCGCTTGGCTCCCGCGAAGGTCGAGAGAGCACGCGCTACTAACGGAAACTCCGCGCCGCAAGAATCGGCGAGCGCGATGGCGGCGAGCGCGTTGAGGATGTTGTGATTGCCGGGGATGCCGAGCTCGATGTCGCCGAGTGCTTCGCCGTTTTTCATCACGGTGAAAGCGGACGAACCTTTGAGATCGCGGATGTCGGTGGCGGTGTAGTCGGCGTCCTCCCAGCCATAGGAGACGGCGTTGTCGCGCTCCGCGCAAACTTCGAGTGCCACGGGATCTTCGGCGCAATAGACGAGCTTGCCGCGCGTTTGATCGGCGAGCGTGGTGAAGATTTCCTTGATGTGATCAAGGTCACGATAGAAATCGAGATGCTCGGCCTCAATGTTGAGGATGACGGAATGCTCGGGACGATAAAGCGTGAGCGTGCCATCGCTCTCATCGCCCTCGGCGACCATGAACTCGCCTTCCTCGGACCACTTCGCATTCGCGCCGAGGATCGGGATCTCCGCGCCGACGTAGTGGCTGGGTTTCAATCCCGCCTCACGGAGGACGTGCGCAGTCATGGATGAAGTGGTGGTTTTCCCATGCGTTCCAGAAATGACGATGCCCTTGCGCGTGTGAAGGATGGCCGCGAGGCACTGAGCGCGGAGGTAGAGCGGGATATTGTTAGAGGCGGCGGCGGCGTAGGCAGGATTGTCCGTTTTGATGGCGGATGAAAACACGACGAGGTCTGCGCCCGTCACAGCTTCCGCAGTGTGTGGCGAGGAAAACAACAGCCCCACGCCCTGCATGCGTTCCGTTTCCGCAGTCGTCACGCGGTCCGAGCCGCTGACCTTGTGGCCCATCCCTAACAACAGCAGCGCAAGCCCGCTCATACCAGATCCGGCCACGCCGATGAGATGGATGTGCAGCGGCGTGCTGCGGTCGGTGAGGCGTTGGCTGAGATCGGTCATGATGGCTGGAGAGTGGATTCGATGGCGGCGCACACGCGCTCTGCGGCATCCGGGATGGCGAGATCGCGCGCGGCTTTTGCCATGCGCTTGTAGGTTGGCAAGTCTTGGAGGATGGAAGTCGCCAAAGCAGCGAGTTTTTCCGCATCGAGATCGCGTTCTTGCACGAGCTTGGCGGCTCCGGCGTTGGCAAAAACTTCGGCGTTTCGCGTCTGGTGGTCGTCAGAGGCGTAGGGGAAAGGCACGAGGATCGATGGATGGCCGGAAATGGAAATCTCGGTGAGGCTGGATGCGCCGGAGCGCGCGATGACCAGATCTGCGAGAGCGTAGGCGGACGGCATTTGATCGCAAAAACCCAGCACCTTGTGGCCGGCGCGGCCACGGGAAATCGCGGAAACGCGCTCGAAATCCAGCGCCCCAGCGATGTGCAGCACCTGCATTTCCGGCGGCAGCATGGCGGCGGCATGGGCGCTGAGTTCATTCAAACACCGCGCACCCTGACTGCCGCCGGTGACAAGGATCGTCGTTTTTTCCGGGTCGAGTCCGAACATCGCCGCTGCTTCCTCGCGCGAAGGAAGATTTTTGATTTCCGGGCGCACGGGCGTGCCGGTGGTCACAGTTTCGCGGTTGGGAAAAAACGCCTTCGCAGCATCCAGCCCGAGGAAAACCCGCGTGCAAAACCGGCTCGTCATCACATTCGCGCGGCCCGGCTTGGCATTCGAATCGTGGACGAAAGTTTTCAATCCCAGCTTGTGCCCGGCATAGACTGGCGGCAGCGAGGTGAACCCGCCCATGCCCAGCACCGCGTCCGCGCCGAACTGCCGGATGATTTCCCGGCAACGGCCAATCGAACCCCACGTTTTCCACAAAAACGGCAGCATCCGCGGCGAAAAAGTCGGCGGTTTCGCCACGGCGGGCACCGTCTCGAAGCGCAGATGCGAGTATTTCGCAGACGCCTCGGCATCCACCTTCTTCTCTGAAATCAGCAGCATCACTTCGTGCCCGTGCGCACGCAGTGCCTCACCGACCGCGATGCCGGGAAACAAGTGACCGCCAGTGCCTCCACAAGCGATCAGGATTTTCAGGGATTTGGACACGGGTGAGAGGGTGAAAAGCCGGGAGAAAGCCCCGCAAAACAAGGATCTTGCGGAGCTTCGGCGGTTTGTACGCAAATCCTTATTATCCGGCAATCCTCAAAACCTCTCGGGAGGAAATTCCTGAAAATGCCGGGATTGCCTTGCCTGCATAATTTGCCTACCGTGCCTGCATGAAAACGATGCAATACACGCTTCGGGCGGTTCCCGATTCCATCGACCGCGCACTACGCCTGCGGGCCAAACAGGAGGACAAGAGCCTCAACACGGTCGCTGTCGAGGCGCTTACACGGGGTCTCGAACTCGACGCCAAACCCACCGAACACACCGATCTCGATGCCCTCATCGGCTCATGGCTGGAAGATCCCGCGTTCGATCAAGCCATCGCGGATTTCGAGCGTGTGGACGAGGAGGTGTGGAAATGAAACTCGCTCTGGACACCAACGCCTACAGCGACTTCATGCGCGGTGACGAGCGCCGGGTTCAGCTCCTGCGCACAGCCCGCCGGATTCATCTACCGCTCTTCGTGTTAGCGGAGATCCGTGCCGGATTCGCCGCAGGAAACCAGGAGTCCACCAACGCCGCCAACCTCCAGCGTTTCCTCAACAGCCCCCGCGTTTCCATCCTGCTTCCCGACGAACAGACCACACAACACTACGCCCAACTCTACCTACAACTCCGTAAGAAAGGCGTTTCTATCCCCACCAATGATCTCTGGATCGCGGCAATCGTCATCCAGCACAATCTCGTTCTCTGCACCTCGGATTCCCACTTCGGGAATTTCCACCAACTCGTGACCTGCTAGATTTTTCACCGCAACACATACTCCAACAACATGCTCATTCCAACACCTTCGCCAGGCTCGCCCGGTCTTTCGCGGGGAGATTCGCCGCATCAAAGGCGGCGCGGGCGGCCTTGAGATCGGAGTTCCGCCATGATCGGAGTGTTTCGCGGAGTTGGTTGAGGCGATCGTTTTCGTCGCTGATGGATGCGGCCCAGGAAAACGCGGTGTTCGGATCGGTACGGCGCACCTGATCGACGAGTGGCTGGATGGCGGCATCGCGCGAACTACCGGCTTCCAGAGTGCCAAGCCACTCGGCGGCGGCGACGGCATCGTATTGGCTCCAAGCTTGGGAAACTGCCCTGAGACCCTCGTCACGGGACGTGCCTTCCGGCAAATTCGACGCCCATTTGGATGCGGCTGCCGGATCATCTCCCGCCCATTGACTGGCGAGCTGGCTTGCGGAATCTGCTAGATTTTTCCCCATCCCGTCCGGCGGCGAGGCGAGCAGCGCAGAAAGCTGGTTT
>JANMLQ010000090.1:0-30952 GCA_031372635.1 Akkermansiaceae bacterium
CACCCGCTGGAGAATTTCACGGCGGATCTTTCGGTGTTTCAGGCACACCTCCCGTGGCATGTTTGTAACATGCCAAGCCTTTAGTTTGTGATAGATTAAAATGATGACGTGGAGCCGGACCGCATTCCTCCCGTGCGGGCCGTCTTCATGATGGTCCGCCTGACTGTGCGCCTCCTTCACACGACCGTTAGTGTGGTCGTCTGGAGGCATGCGCATCTCGCATGGGATTGTGGAATGAGGGCTTATCACGCCCGTGGGATCATGGATGGATAGTCATGTGGTTGTGTGTGGTTTGTAGTTTGAAACTTTCGGGAATGCGGCTGAATACGGCTGGAAAACAAGGTGTTTATGCTGAAAAAAGAAACCCCGCCGGCTTCGGGAGCGGGCGGGGTTCAAAAGGAATCCGGTGAATGATTCGGTTCTTGAACTACCTGCCTGCCTCCATGGGATTAAAGCTCTTGCCGAGTCGCATCGCACGGCTGGGGATCGCCTCGGATTGGCATCCATTTGAGCAATACTCCATGCCCATGACCGGCGACCATTGGGTCGGCTGCGGATGTTTGGGGAATGTGATTATGGAGTTCATATGCGCTGAAGGTTTGGATGAATTATCTGAACGGATACTATGTGTCAACCGGATAAATGAAGTTTTCAGGAAATTTTTTCATTCGGTCAGAATGACGTCTCTGGGATTATGTTAGCTTTACGCAGCGATGTGGGTCACTCGAAACTCCATGCTCGTTTCGCTCCGGCGAGATCCTTCGGCCGCGTCTCACCTTCGTGGGAAACCAGCTCCACTTTTTTCGCATCGCATGAAGTTGTTAGAGAGTCGGCCAGTGCCTGCGAGTGGGTGACGACGAGGATCTGCGTTTCATGAGGCACTTGTGTGATGAGCGCGGCGAGAGGCTCGATGAGTCCTGAGTGCAGACTGGCCTCGGGTTCGTTGAGCACCAGCAGTGGCGGCGGCTTCGGCGAGAGCAACGCGGCGGCAAGACAGAAGAAGCGCAGCGTGCCGTCGGAAAGCTCCGCCGCGTTCATGGGGCGTTTGAGATCGGGTGGCTGGAGGCAGAGTTGAAACGCGCCGTTGTCATCGACTGGACTCCATTCCATATCCGGGAATGCTAAATCAATCGCTGCCCGCAGGATGTCGCCACGCGATGTCTCGATGATGGTCTGGAGTGTGGCTGCTAGATTTGATCCGTCGTGTGAAAGCACAGGCGACCAGGAGCCGAGCCTAGTGCGGCGCAGTGGTGAGTCGGCATCGGTGCGGAACTGATGATAGAAGCGCCATGCAAGCAGGGTCTCGCGGGATGCGGAGACGGCGGGATGACGGATGCCATCGCGCAGTTCACTGAGCATGGACTCCGGTGCATGGAATGGGAGCGATGGTGATTCCATTATGCCATCCGGGTTTCTCGCCTCGATCACCGGTCCACGTCGGCGGGCCATGATTTTACCGGAGAAGTGCAGACCTTCGGATTTGATTTCAGGATCGGTGCGGAAAAGCGACGGGCTTTCAGGACCGAGCGCGACCATTCCGCATTCGATTGCGAAGTCGAAATCCGAGTGGGCGATTTTCCATGAAATTCTGCGAGCTTCGTCCTTGCGGCGTTCGCCAGCCCAGAGCGCGCTTGGCATACCTCCCTCTGCGGCGAGTGCTTCCGCGAAGCGCCCTTCCGCCATGCGCTGGAGCAGCGCGAGTGCGCGATAGACGTTGGATTTTCCGACGCCGTTGCCGCCGGTCACGACGGTGACGCGCTTGGGTTTCAGGCTAAACTCTCGCAACGAACGGTAGCCGCTGAGTTGTATGGATTCGAGCACGTGCGCAGCCTAGCCGCTGGAAACCCGCGCGAAACAGCAGAAATTCGGCGGCTTTCCCGTGGTTGACCCCGCATGGGGGCGTTGCTAGCGTCCGCGCCCCGTCATGAGCGACACCGCCCCGAACTACAAAGACACGCTGACTCTCCCGCAAACGACCTTCCCGATGCGCGGAGATCTCGTGGAGAATGAACCGAAGCGCCTCGAGCGTTGGGAAAACGACGGACTCTATCAGAAAATCATCGCCCGCCGCCGCGCGGAGAATGCTCCTGAGTTCATCCTGCACGATGGCCCGCCATTCGCGAATGGCGATGTCCACATGGGCACCGCGCTCAACAAGTTGCTCAAGGATCTGGTGGTGAAATCGAAAACCATGGCTGGCTTCACCGCACCCTTCATCCCCGGTTGGGACTGTCACGGACTGCCGATCGAGTTCAAAGTGGTGAAGGAAACAGCGGGTCTCGAACCCGCAGAGATCCGCCGCCGCTGTGCTGAGTTTGCAAAGGAATGGATCGATGTTCAACGCGGCTCCTTCCGCCGTCTCGGCGTATTCGGCGATTGGATGAATCCGTATCTAACGATGAATCCCGGCTATGAAGCGGACATCCTGCGCGTCTTCGCAAAGCTCGTGGAAAACGGCAGCATCTATCAGGCGAAGAAGCCGGTGCAATGGTCCTACGGTGCGCAAACCGCCCTCGCCGAAGCCGAGGTGGAATACAAGGACAAGGAAAGCCCCGCGATATTCGTGAAGTTTCCATTGGTCAAAGGTGAGCTTGCAGGCAAAGCCGCCATCCCCATCTGGACCACCACTCCTTGGACGCTCCCTGCAAACCTCGGCCTCGCCGTGCATCCGGAGTTCACTTATCTCGTCGGCCGTTTCCAGAACGGCGACATCACCGAGACCCTCGTCATCGTTCGCGAACTCATCGCTGATTTCCTAACCAAGACAGGCTTCGCTCTCACAGAAACGATTTCCGAAATCAAAGGCCGCGAACTCGAAGGACTCGAAGCACAACATCCTTTCCTTCCTCGCACATCCAAAGTCATCCTCGCCAACTTCGTCACTACCGAGACCGGCACCGGAGTCGTCCATATCGCTCCCGGTCACGGCGCAGATGACTACGTGGCCGGACAACAGAACGGACTCGCCGTGCTATCGCCCGTCGATGACGAAGGAAAATTCACCGCCGAGGTCGGAGTGGACGAACTCATCGGCGTTCACGTTTTCAAATCCAACGAGCGCATCATCGAGATCCTCGCGGAGAGCGGACACTTGTTAGGCCGCGAGGTGTATAAGCATTCCTACCCGCATTGCTGGCGCTCCAAGACGCCGATCATCTTCCGCGCCGTCGAGCAGTTCTTCATCTCGCTCGACACGCTGCGCGGCCAGGCGCTCGAACAAATCGACAAGGTCGAGTGGCTTCCCGCATGGGGTCGCAACCGCATCTACGGCACCGTCGAGGCGCGTCCGGACTGGTGCATCTCGCGCCAACGCACCTGGGGCGTGCCGCTGCCGGTTTTCTTCGATGAAAACAACAAGGCCATCCTTGATCCCGCGCTCGCCCGCAAGGTCGCCGAGCTTGTCGAAACCGAAGGCACCAACTTCTGGTTCGAGCACACGGACGCGGAAATCGCCGCCAAACTCGGCCTGCCCGCCGGTGTGAAAAAATGCCGAGACACCCTCGACGTCTGGATCGACTCCGGCTGCTCACACGCCGCCGTGCTCGACCGCCATCCAGAACTCCACGCGCCCTGCGATCTTTATCTCGAAGCCACCGACCAACATCGCGGCTGGTTCCAAAGCTCGCTCATGCTCAGCGTCGGCTATCGCGGCGCGGCTCCCTACAAAACCGTGATGACCCACGGCTTCGTCGTCGATAAGGACAAGAAGAAGCTCTCCAAGTCCGAGGCGGAAAAAGCCGGCAAACCCATCGACGCCGCGCACTTCTACAACAAATACGGTGCGGACATCGTGCGCCTGTGGGTTTCCTCCGTGGACTGGCAGAACGAAGTCCCCTTCGGCGAGGATCTCTTCAAACAAGTCGCCGAACCCTACCGCCGCCTGCGCAACACCCTGCGCATCCTGTTAGGAAACCTCGATGGGTTTGATCCATCGTGGCGGCTATCACCGGTCGCCGATCTCCCTCTTCTGGACCGCTGGATCCTCGAGCGCCTTCACGCCGTAGTCGCCGAATGCCGCGAAGCATATCAAGCCTACGAGTTCCGCAAGGTCTTCAACGCGCTCAACAACTTCTGCACCCATGACCTCAGCGCCACCTACATCGACGCGACCAAGGACCGCATGTATTGCGATGCCGCCGACTCGCCGCGCCGCATCGCTTCGCAGTGCGCGATGCATGAGATCTTCCTCGCCATCTCCAAACTGCTCGCGCCCATCCTCGCCTTCACCGCCGACGAGGCATGGGAACACGCGCATTTCACCAAAGGCAGCGTTCACGAACAAAACTTCCCCGAAGCCGATCCCGCCTTCGCACCCGGCGAGGCGACGAAGACCGCGAACCGCCTGTTTGAAATCAAATACGCCATCCAGACCGCCATCGAGAGCTGCGTGCAAGCCAAGGACTTCACCCGCAACAACGAAGCTGAAGTTTCCCTAACAGTCCCGGAAGCCGACGCCGCGCTGCTGCCAATGCTCAACGATCGAGACTTCGCCACCGAGTTCTTCATCATCGCCGGACTCAAGACGGAAATCGGAGCCACGCTCCACGCCACCGCCCGCAAGACGGAGCACCCACTCTGCCCGCGTTGCCGGAAACACGAGCCGGTGGTGGCGAGCGGACTGTGTGAGAGATGTGATGATGTTTGTAGCGGCGATCACCGGTCGCCGCAATGAAGAGAAGATAAAGTGGCGACCAATGATCGCCGCTACAGTTCCAAAGCAATGACTCTCCCGAAACTCATCCTCTTCCTCACCCTTCCGCTCTACGTGCTTGATCAGATCACGAAGTTCTGGACCGTCGCAAAGCTGTTACCTAGCGAGGAAAGGATCGTGATCGAAAACTTCTTCCACCTCGTGCGTGTCCACAATCAGGGCGTGGCCTTCGGTTTCGGAAACGGCACTGCATGGGCACCGATCGTGTTCACGGCTGTCCCCATCCTCGCGCTCACACTGATCCGGATTTTTTGGAAAAAAGGAGTCTTCCATCATCCGCTCTCAAAGATCGCCGTGGCGCTTTTGCTCTGCGGGATTTTCGGAAATCTAACCGACCGGCTGGTGCAGGGTTTCCTGTTAGAGGAATTCAAGGACGCCTCGTTTTGGCAGCGTCTATCAGAAGGCTACGTGGTGGATTTCCTCTCCTTCAAACTGCCACTCTACGACAAACTCGTGCCATCCAGCCGCGGCTGGTGGCCCTCCTTCAATGTGGCGGACTCCTGCATTTGCATCGCGGCGGCACTGCTATTCATCAGCGGCCTGCGCGATGAAGCGGGCAAGAGCGCGAAGAGCTGATCGCGACTTTGGACTGCGGTGAAAGCCAATGGCGCATCACCGCTTTGACGATGGACGTGTGCGTCACTCGTGAAGTTCCGGGTTTCCTCCGCAAGCGTGATTTGCGGACCTGCTTCGTGACCTCTAACAAGCTGCGATGCGCAGTTGGACTCACCTCCCTAAGCGGTGATACACTGAAGGCTTTCACCGCAGTCCAAGGTCTTGCTTTCTAAAAACTAACGCTTCAGCATCCCCGACCATTCGCGCTCAACTACTAAATCTGCCATAGTTTTCCTGTTGACGCTACCAGTGGTATGGGTAGGATCCGGGCCGTTGTTCCCCACTAGCATTCATGCGTTGCGTCCAATGCGGCTCTCAAAAAGACAAAGTCCTCGATTCCCGATCCTCCAAGGATGGAACGACGATTCGTCGTCGTCGCGAGTGCCTGCAATGCAGCTATCGCTACACCACCTACGAGCAAATAGAGCGCACCGAACTGCGTGTGGTGAAACGCGACGGCACCCGCGAGGCGCTCAACCGCGAGAAGCTCATGAGCGGATTGATCAAGGCTTGCGAGAAACGTCCCGTGCCGATGGACCGACTGGACCGCGCGGTGGAGGAAATTCTAACAGAGCTTCACAAGGACCACCTCAGCGAGGTGCCCTCCAACATCATCGGCACCAAGGTGATGGACAAGCTGCACCAGATCGATCCAGTTGCTTACGTGCGCTACGTTTCCGTTTACCGGCAGTTCGACGACGTGAACGAGTTCATCCAGGAAATCCAAGCGCTGTCACGCCGCGCCTCCCGTGATCCCTTTCAGCGCAGACTTTTCAAAGATTGATTCACCCACCCAGTTCCCACTTAATCACCAACTTCCCACCCCGCACCGCCCCACCACACCTCTGTGATTTCCCTCATCGGCAACCGCCCCGCACTTCAAATCGGCCGCTATCAAGTGATCGACTACGACACTGCGTGGCTGGATGACGCCCTGCGCCGTGCGGCACTTGCTGCGGATCACGAGGACTTCCCCTTCGTCGAGGACATCCGTTGCGGCGTGGAGAGGTATCTGGAAACGAAGTGCCCGCTCAAGTTGCTGCCGCTCGATGATCTCTACGAGCGCATGCGCAAGATGTTGGTGAAGATCGGCTGCAGCCGCATCGCCGAGAAACTCGAACCGCTGGCGCCACCGGTCACTGTCTCGCTAGTGCGCGCCGCGATGGAAGCGGGAAATGGATTCGAACTCGCGTTCTTCGAGACCCTGCGCGTGGAACTCAGCGACCTGCGCGCCGCCGGTGCCGAGGAAATCCGTTTCACCGGCCTGCGTGAAAGCACCTTAATCTTGCGTGGCACCGCCAAGTGGAACAAACAGTGCGCCGTCCTACTTTCCGAAATCGAAGCCTTCCTCCAAAACTGGGACCGCGAACAGCCCGCGAACGAGCGCACCCTGCGCCTGTGTATGGAGAGCGGGGGGTGATCAACTCTCCCGGCCTACGAGTTGAGTAACTCATTGCAATTATGATTTCGAGCAGGCATAGTTACCCTGCTCGTCAATTCAGCTTCTCCGCAGCCTCATGGACTCTATCCCTCAAATTTTGATCTGCTGCATCTTTGGCGCGGTGTGCGCGGTGATCGCAAACTCCAAAGGCAGGAACAGCCTCGGCTGGTTCTTCTGCGGTTTCTTCTTCACCATCATCGGGCTGATCATCATCGTTGCTGTCAGCAATTTGAAGGCGGAACAAGAACGTGCGAAAGCCCAATCCGACCTGAACAGACGCCTGTTGGAACTACGCAGACGGGATCAGCAGAAGATCGAGAGTCTGCAACGGCACGCCTTGTCCCGACTTCAGATGCATGACGAAATTCTTGGTGTCGATACCGAGACCAAAGCGCCATCTCTGAACGAGGAAATCAAAATTGGCTTTAGACCACGCGCGCTCAAAGGCGATCCCCCCCCTAGGCTTTCCAGCCACTCGGTGCGCCCAGCGGAACCGGTGTGACTTCCCCCACATGGCTTGGTTTCCCACCCGCCCTCGGGCTTGACCGGCTGGCTTCGGCGTGCAAGCTCCGCGCCCGATGATTTCTGTCCAGTCACTGCGTGTTGAATTCGGCGCGCGCGTCCTCTTCAACGACCTTTCGTTTTCCGTGCAACCGCGCGAGCGCATCGCCTTCGCCGGGCACAACGGCGCGGGCAAATCCACGCTCATGAAATGCGTGGCGGGCATCATCAGGCCCAGCGCCGGACAGATCCATGCGCCTAAGGGCACGCGCGTCGGCTACCTGCCGCAGGAGGGCATTCACGTCAAAGGCCGCACGCTCTGGCAGGAAACCGAATCTGCCTTCGGCGAAACGATGGCCCTCTCCGAAAAGATCGACCGCCTTTCTCATGAGTTGACCAAGCTCGATCCGCGTTCGTCTCCGTATGGCGACTTGCTAGAGGAGATCGGCGAGCTGGAGCTTCTCTTGGACTCCACTGACCCGGCGCGGATGAAGCCGAAGATCGAGTCCGTTCTCAAGGGTCTGGGTTTCCAAACGAAAGACTTCACACGCGACTGCTCCGAGTTTTCCGGCGGCTGGCAGATGCGCATCGCGATGGCGAAACTCTTCCTGCAAGAGCCCGAAGTGCTTTTGTTAGACGAGCCGACCAACCACCTCGACATCGGCACGCAAATCTGGGTGGAGCAATACCTCATCAGCTACCCCGGCGCGATCCTGCTCATCTCCCATGACCGCGCGCTGCTGGACACGCTTTGCACGCGCACCATCGCGTTCTCTAACGGCCGCGCCGAGGAGTATGCGGGAAACTTTTCCTACTTCGAGCGCGAGTCCGTTTTACGGAAGGAAATCCAGCTCAAGCAATACGAAGCGCAGCAGCGCGAGATCGGCGAAATCCAGCGTTTCATCGACCGCTTCCGCGCCTCTGCGAATAAGGCGACGCTCGTGCAGTCCCGCATCAAGATGCTCGCGAAGATCGAACGCATCCCGCAACCGGAACGCGATGATGCGGTGATGAACTTCAAGTTCCCACCACCGCCGAACTCCGGCCACATGGTGGCGAAACTCGATGGCGTTTCAAAAAGCTACGGCGCACTCCAGATCTTCAGCGGCTTTGATTTCGAGATCAACAAAGGCGAGAAGTTCGCCATCGTCGGCCCGAACGGTGCGGGAAAATCCACCTTCTGCCGGATGATCACCGCTCAGGAAGAACCGGACGCCGGCGCACACAACTTCGGCCACAAGGTCGCGACATCGTTCTTCTCCCAAAACCACGCCGATGAACTCGATCCGGAAATGACCGTGCTCGAAACTGTGGAAGCCGCGGCCTCCCGCGAGTCGATGCCACACGCTCGAAATCTGTTAGGCTGCTTCCTGTTCCGTGGCGATGACGTGTTCAAGAAAGTCGGCGTGCTATCAGGCGGCGAGCGTTCACGCGTGGCACTCGTTTGCATGCTGCTGCGCCCCGCGAATTTCCTGATCCTCGACGAGCCTACGAACCACCTCGACATGCAGTCGCAGGACGTGCTCCAACGCGCGCTCATCGACTACCCCGGCAGTGTGATGATCGTTTCCCACAATCGGAACTTCCTTGATCCGCTGGTGGAGAAAACCATCGAGTTCCAGCCCGGTCGCCAGCCGGTGCAATACGCCGGAAACATCACTTACTACCTGGAAAAATCCGCCGAGGACGAGGCGGCCCGCAAGGGCGAGCCGAAGCTTTCCACACTTTCCGGCACGGCTGCGAACTCCCCGCAGAGGCAGTCCGTCCCCGGCATGAACCGCAAAGAGCAGCGCCGCGTCGAAGCCGAGCAGCGCGAGATCCGCTCGAAGGTGCTCAAGCCACTCGAAGCCGAGTTTGGGACACTAGAAATCAAGATCGCCGAACTCGAAGGCGCGCAGTCCACCCTGACCGCACAACTTTCAAACGATGCCGTAGTCAACGATCCTGCGAAGTTTCGCGAGACTACCAACGCCGTTGAAAAAATCGCGAAAGCACTCGAAGCCAGCTACTACCGTTGGGGCGAGCTTTCCGATGAGATCGAGAAGGTGAAAGCCAAGCTTGGCATCGTGGAGTGAGCGGCACGCGACCTGCCCGTTACCCACAAATCCCACATCCCCAGCGGCGCTTTCGCGCCGAGGGCAAGGAGTGGCGATCTCCGAATCGCCATGCCCATGACCGCCATCGCGGCAAGGGAATTTCCGGTGCTGGTTATCTATTGCATCACAGTGCCGGACACTGAGTAGTGGCTTGAGAAAAACCGCTTGCGGCGGGATGGATAATGCGGAACTTGAGCGGTATGAAACGCAGCGCCTGCATCCTTTGCCTGACTCTTGCCACGGGTATTTCCACCATGGCTTCACCACCCTCCAAGATCGGTGGGAAAACCACCCCCGCTCCGGCTGCCGAGCCTGCATACAAGGAGGAGTCCCCGCTTCCGGAGGGCTGGCCTGCACCGGGGCCGTTCAATCAAGTCGTACGCAAGAAATATCCTGCTTACCGCGCCGCGTTCACCACGGAAGCCAGCCCGAATGGTGGTTTCATGAAGCTCTTCAAACACATCCAGCGCAACAACATCCCGATGACCGCGCCAGTCGAGATGAAGCTCGATGAAGCCGATATCCAAGGCGCGAAGATGGAGCAGATGGGATTTCTCTATCAGACGCCAGAGGTCGGAAAAACCGGCGCTGACGGCGAGCAAGTGGAGGTTCGCGACATCCCGGCCAAGGAAGCGCTGAGTTATGCCTGGCAGGGCGCGCGCAACAAGGAAACGACCGCCCGCGCCCGTGCCGAGGTGGACGCGCAACTGGCGAAACTCGGACTAAAGGCGCAAGGCTATCGTTTGTTAGGCTACAACAGTCCTTTCATCCCCCGCAACCGGCAGACCCACGAGCTGCAGGCTTTGCTCAAGTGAGGCATTGCGCTTTGAAAGGTCCGCTCGACGGATCGCCGCGTGGATGGTATCCTTCGATGCGTGCGGCATCCCACTGGTTTGTCCGCTCAATTTCCCAAGTTCATCCCTTGCATTGATCCATGACCCGATTCGCGTTTCCGCTGCTTTTCGTTGCTGCTCTTCCGGCATTCGGCCAGCAACTTCTCACGCCGCCGCCTCCTGTCCGCCCCATTCTCAAGGCGCTGCCGATCGGTGGCGATGAGGAAGCCCCGCAGGAACAAGCACTGGCTCCAACTGCTCCGCAGCCTGCTCCGGATGAAAACGCGCCGCTTCCGGAAAAGGTTCCCGCTGTGAGTCCGCTCGGCGTCAAGCCCACCGGCGATGACGCGTTGCGCCTCCAGATTTTCCTTGATGAAGCGAACTTCGGCCCCGGCATCATTGATGGGAAACCCGGGCGTTTCTCCGAGCTCGCAGTCCAGTCATGGAACGAAGTTAACGGTCATCCCATCGATGACTGGATCGCAGTGAACACCGCCGCGCGCAAGGCGGTCACGAATCCCTTTGCCACCGCGCTGGTGCCGGACATCGCCACGAAATGGGTGGATGCGAACCAACCGACGAAGGTCAGTCTCCAGGCTAAGAAGAAGCGCATGAGTTATGGCTCGCTCGGAGAATTCATGGCGGAGCGCTATCACTGCGATGAGGAATATCTCCTGCTGCTCAACGGTGCGAAGAAGATCAACAATCTCAAGCTTCGGGACTCGATCATCGTTCCTAACATCCAGCCATTCTGCATCGAGAAACTCACCGGCGCGCGCTACGAGGCAGACTCCTCGCTAAGCCAACGCCATGTGGTGGTGGACACGCGGATCAACCAGGCCCGCATCTTCGAAGCAGCTCCCGCCGCACTCGTCGTTGCGGAGCCGGATGCCTCCGCACCGGATGCAGAGGTCGTGCCCGTCACCCGGCCGAACCGCGGGCTGGTCGCCTCGTTTCCCATCACGCCGGGCCAGCCGAAGTTCATCAAGCTCGGCATCTGGGAGCTGCGTAACATGGTCGAGCTGCCGCATTGGCGCTACGATCAGAAACTGTTGGATCACGGCAAGCGCAGCAGCGATTCGGAAACACTCAACATCCCGCCCGGCCCTAACAACCCCGTCGGCGTCATCTGGAACGGCCTCAGCCGCCCCGGCATCGGCATGCACGGCACGCCCACGCCGCAAACCATCGGCCGCGCCCGCAGTCACGGCTGCATCCGCCTCGCCAACTGGGACGCCGTCCGCCTGCCCAATCTAATCCGCCCCGGCACCACAGTGGAAATCCGCTGACGTGGCGGCGATCACCGGTCGCCGCATCCATCCATGACTAAGCTTGGAAAAAGCCTCTCTCGCATCGCGCTGTTAGCAGTCGCGGCTTATTTCCTGTGCGATGCCATGTTTTCCGGGCCGTGCAACCGCATGCTGCGCGCGCGCATTGCGTCCCGCGAGAACCTAGTCGCCCGCGTGGATGGGCGGCCGATCACGCGCAGCCAGTTGGAACGCGCCGTCCGCGAGCGGCTCTGGCTGGCAGGACAATCCACCGCCACCACCACGCCGGAAAAACTCGCGTCCGTCCGCAAGGCCGTGCTGGAAGATCTGATCGACGAACAACTGCTCGCTATCCGCAGCGGTGATGTCGTTTCCGATCCCGGCAGCGAGGAAGTCAACGAACGGCTGCGCCGCTTGTTAGGGCGCTTCGAGTCGAAGGGCGAAATGGAAGCCGCGATGAAATCCCAAGGCATCACCGATGAGAAAGCCCTGCGTAATCGTCTCGCCGCGCAGCTACGGCGCGAGAAGTTCATCGAAGCGGAAACCGCTGCGCATTCCAAGATCACCGATGAAGAGGCGACGAAATGGTTTGAGGAAAACGCAAAGAGTTTCGTGACGCCGGAACGCATCGAAGTCCGCCATGTGTTCATTCCCACGCTCGATCATCCGGCGGAGGAGGCGAAGGCGAAACTCGAAGCTGCACTCGCCGATCTCAAGGCGGGAAAAAAAGACTTCACCACGCTCGCGAAAGAATTCAGCGAAGACGCCGCCACCAAGAACAACGGCGGCGCGCTCGGCTGGATGACGCGCGCACGGCTGCCGGTGGATTTCTCCGCGCCGGTGTTTTCGTTAGAACTCAATCAGCCCTCACTCGTCCGCAGCCGCCTCGGCTGGCACCTCGTCGAAGTCACCGCCCGCAAACCCGCCGAAGCACAGACCTTCGATCAGGCAAAAGCGGAAATCATTTCCGCGCTCACAGCCGTGAAGCGCCAGCAAGCCATCGCCGCAGCCCGCGCCGCCTTGCGCAAGAGCGCCGCTGCGGAGATCGAGTTGTATCCGGATCAGGGCTGACGCAACTAGACCGTTTGCTGAAACAACCTTCCGCTCGTGCGAGCAAAGGAGCCCAAGCTTGTCTTCATGATGGGCAAGCTTGAACTCCAACACGCTGACTGCCTACCTCGCGCTCTCGTATGCCTGGAGCTTGCAAGCCGCCGCACTCTTCACAGCCATCCTTTGCGGCGGCAGAACAGGTACGGCCCGATCACGGAGATGACCATCAGCACAAGCGCGAAGGGATAACCTAACTCCCAATCCAGCTCTGGCATCAACTTGAAGTTCATGCCGTAGATGCTCGCCACCAGCGTGGGCGGCAGGAAGATGACTGCGGCCACGGTGAAGATTTTTACGATGGCGTTTTGCTCAATGTTGATGAGGCCGAGCGTCGCATCCAGCATGAAGCTGACTTTGCTTGAGAGGAAGCCTGCGAATTCTGATAGAGACTGGAGGTCGCGCAGCAGTGGCTTGAGCCGAGGAAACAAGGGCGTCACGCGCTCCGGTCCGTCGTCATCGAAATCCTCGTGCCCGGCATACTGGACGAGCCGCGAGAGCGCCACGATGCAGTCCCGCTCGCGGGCGATCAGGTTACCACTGCGCCCGAGGCGGTAGATGGCTTCGCGCAGGTTCGTTTCCGATTCCTTCACGCGGTGCAGGCGGGTGAAGATGCGCTGCGAGAGTTCTTCGGTTTCCTTGGAGATACGCTCTAACAGGTCCGCCTGGCGGTCGATGATGGCTTCGAGCAGTGCGATGAAAATCTGATCGCGGGTGACGGAGGGGCGGCGTGCGAGCCAGCCGGTGGTTTGGCGGAAGCTCTGCGGATCGCTGTCGCGCAGGGTGAGCAACATGCCGCGAAAGAGGATGAAGCCGATCTCGGTGGACTGCGGCTCATCGGTCTCGGTGCTGACCAGCAGTGGCGTGGTCATCACGCGTGCGCCCTGCTCGCAGTAAAAACGGCTGGTGGCCTCGATCTCGCGCATTTCCTCCCGCGTTGGCAGCTCAATGCCGAGTGTGACCTGCACGGCGGTGATTTCCTCCGGCGTGGCGTTGATCAGATCCACCCACACCGTGCGGGCGGAAACCCGCTGGCTGAATTCCGCAGCGGGAATGATTTCCCCGGCAGCGGCAGAGTTCTGAATCCGGATGGCCATGACGCTTCGATAGGTGCGCACCCGCCGCCTGTCGATGCGGATATGGCGTTTTTTTCGCGGCATGAGCGGGGCAAACGCCAGTGCGCCAGACTGCGCCCGAATGTTTCGGGATTGAATCCAAGTCCGGCAGCCGTTAGCGTCCCGGCCATGGATGGATGCGTCAGGTACTTATGGATTGGAATGGCGGCGGCCATCCTGTTCGCGCCCCTCACATCTTGCCGGAAACCAACCGATGCCATGAAGTCCGACCTCGGCGAGGCAGGCTATCAGCTCACCACTGCGGATTGGTTCCGTGCAAGCCGGACTGACGACGCTGCGGCTCTCAAGAAATTCCTGTCAGCGGGATTCCCAATCGACAGCCGCGATGAAGGTGATGATTCCGCCCTGCATGCCGCCGCCGCCGCCGGTGCGAAAAACACCGCCGACTTCCTCATGGATCGCGGCCTCGCTGTGGATCTCGCCGGAAGCGCCGGACAAACCCCGCTGATGGCCGCTGTGCTCGGCAATCAGACCGCCATGGTCCGCTGGCTCCTTCGCCAGGGGGCCGATCCACGGGCGAAGGACAAGGAAGGCTTCATGCCGCTCATGCTCGCCGTGCGCGAAGGAAAATCCGGCCCCGCCTCCGAACTCGCCCCCTACACCCGTGACAGCTTGGACTCCGCCATCCTGCTCGCCGCACTCGTCGGCCAGACTGAGTCCATCGACATCCTCACCAACTACGGCGCATCCGTTTATGCCCGCATGGAAGACGGTCGCAGCCCGCTGATGGTCGCCGCGCAGAACGGCCACACCGATGCCGTGAAACTTCTGCTAGATCTCGGCTCCAGTCGTTTCTCCACCGATGCCGAAGGCCACAGCGCCGCCGATCTCGCCACCACCGCAGGCCACGCTGAAATCGCCGCCCTCATCGCCCGCGATCCGCTGCCGGATGAACTCGCCCTGCAAACTCCCGCAGAAATCGCCATCGCCATGGACACCATCGCCGATGCCGCTGCGGGTGCTCCTGCGGAAAACGCCACGCCGGATAGCACCAGCACCGCTCCAGCCAAGACACCTTCCATCCCCATCCAGGGACAAACCCTCAGCGCCGCCGCTCCCGCAAAACCGCAGCACACATCCGCAGACTCGCCCGCACCCGCAGGGGAGACCTTGCCACTCCCACCCATCGTCATGCGCCAATATCGCGAACGTGAGCTACCGCTCCAAGTCCGCGGCGTCCAGGACGAAACCGCCACCCTCGCCATCACCGGCAAGACCACTCGCGAAGTCCAAGTCCGTGCGGGCGAAACCGTCCCCGGCACCCGTCTAACAGTTTTGCGTGTCCAGCGCCGCATGCAAAGCAGCAAGCTCGACGAGGGAAACCCGCAGCAAGTCTCCGTCGTCGAAGTCCAAGACAGCGCCACCGGCACCAGCCGCGAACTCGTTTCCGGCATCCCCTCCAGCGCCCATGATCCAGTGGCACTCATCGAAGACGCCGCCACCGGACGCCGCTACACCGCCAGCCCCGGCCAGCGTTTCATGAGCGCCGATGGCACCGAATTCATCATCTCGGACATCCGCCCCAATCAGATCGTCATCCGCGATGCCGCCACTGGAAACTCCCAAACCCTGCCACTCTGCGGCCCGCGTGGCTGATGCTCTCTAACAATTCCCCATCATGGACACCGACACCCTCATCGATCACGGCCAACCCGTCCGCCAGTTCTCCGTCATGCTGCCCAACCGCGCCGGAGCACTCGCCGCCATGGTCAAGCTCCTGCGTGCCTCCGCCATCGAAGTCATCGGCCTCAGCGTCCAGGATTCGCGCGATGCCACCGTCGCCCGGCTCGTCGTTTCCGATCCTGAAACCACCGAGCAACTCTTCATGGAAAAAGGCATCCCGCATGCCACTTGCGAGCTCGTCGTCGTCGCCCTGCGCGAATCCGGCCCCGGCCTCCTCCAGTGCCTGGACACCCTCATGATCGCCGAGACCAATATCGACTTCGCCTACGCCCTTCTCCCTAACACCACCGGCCACGCCATGCTCGCCATGCACGTCGAGGACTACGAATTCGCAGTCGCCATCCTCCACCAGAGCGGCTTCAAGCTCATGTATCAGGACGATCTTTCGAGGTAAGGGTAGGGGAGCACACGCGCCCTCGCGTGTCGTCTCCAGCGTCTTCGCCGGAGACATGCGTGTGCCTTCATTGGGTGTTCCCTATGGCGAAAATGCACGACGTCTGAAACCCCGAAGCAACAGCCGCAGGAATGAGAGGGCATTCGTGGTTCTCTCCTTCATTTGAATGAGTGTTCTCCCAAGTATAGGAACTCTGCCGATTCGGCCATCTATCTGACTTGCCACGAGCAAAACGCGGTGTTTGGCTTCCCGGAAGCATGCCATCAATCCATCTCCCCGAACGCTGTGGCGTGATGCTGCTGCCGGACTGCACCTTGTTTCCGCATGGCGGTCTGCCGCTGCACATCTTCGAGTCGCGATACCGAAAAATGTTAGAGGATGCGCTGGAGGGTGATTGTTTTTTCGCGGTGGCGAGGGTGAGAGAACCAGAGCAGCACCCATCGAAATGCGTGGCCCAAGTGGGCACGATCGGGCTGGTGCGCGCTTCGCGCGAGCAGGAGGACGGCACTTCCCAATTGCTGCTGCACGGTGTGATGCGGGTGCGTTTCAACGAGTGGTTCGATGACATGCCCTATCCCTTCGCGGGCATCGAGCCGGTGCTCTCGTATTTCGAGCCTGAGAACCAATCCGCCGCCGCGATGAAAACATTGCGCGGGGCGGTAGAGGATGCCATCCGCCCGCTGCCGGAGGAAGTCCGCTCCGGTGTCTTCGCGCTGCTGGACCGCGCGGACGACCCGGCGTTGATGACAGACATCGTTTGCCAGCAGTTCATCCACGAGCCGGACCTGCGGCAGATGTTGCTGGAAACCGAATCCGTCGGCGCGCGTATCCCGATCATCTGCGAATACCTGCGCAAGGCCAGCGCAGCGGCGGAAGGTTGAGCGTGGAATCCGAAGTTGATTCGAGAATTCCTGCCGAGAAACCACTGAAACACTGAGAACCACTGAGTTCACTGACTGTAATGATGAAGCACGGAAAAGTGCGTTGGCTATTCACCCAAGTAAAATCAGCTCCTTCAGTGGTGCTCAGTGTTTCAGTGGTTCAATAAGCCCGGACTCGTATTTGAATTTCAGAATCCTAGTTGAGCGTGCCTGCCCGTGTGACGGAATCGCCACCAAAACAGTGGCGGGAATTGCCCGGAGCTTTGCTTGGGTGCCACGCGGAAGTTGTTCGCGCTTCCGTTAAATCATGAAGATCGACATTATCACGGATACCTTCGCGCCGGATGTGAACGGAGTGGCCATGACGCTCGGGCGGTTGACCGACGGCCTGCGTGCGCGCGGTCATCGCGTGCATGTCATCCACACTGGCACGGCTACTGGCAGCGAGGAAACGAGTGCTGCGGCAGTGCCGTTGCCCGGCTATCGTGATGTGCGCGTGGGTCTTCCGAAGCCCTTCGAGCTGCGCGCCCGCTGGACGAAAAAACGCCCGGATGCGATCTACGTGGCCACCGAAAGCCCGCTGGGAAAATCCGCGCTCAAGGCCGCCAACGCGCTCGGCATCCCGGCGGCCACCGGTTTTCACACGAACTTCCAACAATACATGCAGCCCTACGGCATCGGCGGGCTGCAACCGATGGCGATGTCCTACTTGCGGAAATTCCACAGCCGCGCCGACTGCACACTGACGCCATCGCGGGACATGGTGGAAATGCTCGCGGTGGAGGGTTTTCAAAACGTCCATCTGTTAGGCAGAGGCGTGGACACCGAGTTATTCTCTCCGCAGAAACGATGCGAAGCCCTGCGCGCCGGCTGGGGCGCGAGGCCCGGCACACCCGTGGCGTTGATGGCCGGGCGAGTGGCTGCTGAGAAGAATTTCGATCTCGCGATGATCGCCTTCGAGCGGATGCGTCAGGCGTATCCAGATGTGTGTTGCGTGGTGGTCGGTGACGGCCCGCTGCGTGCCAAGCTGTCTGCGAAACATCCGTGGATTCATTTCACCGGTACGAAAACCGGCGGCGATCTCGCACGACACTACGCATCTGCCGACGTACTGATTTTTCCGAGTGAAACGGAAACCTTCGGCAACGTCCTGTTAGAAGGCTTGGCCAGCGGACTCGCCACTGTGAGCTTCGATTACGCCGCCTCCGCGCAACATATCAGCTCCGGTGAGAATGGCCTCAAGGCTGTAAAAGGCGACTACCGCGAGTTCATCAGTCATGCCTTGCGCGCACTCGCGATGCGCCCGGATCACGCCATGCGCGGCAGCGCCCGCGAGACCGCCGAGGCGCTCGGCTGGGAGCACGTCATCACGGAATTTGAAACCCGCCTCGCCACCATCGCTGCGCTGAAACCCGCCGCCAGTTCGCGCTCGGCGAAGAAAGGCAAACGCACGAAACTCTCCTGCCGCACCGTGTTTCTATCAGACATCCACCTCGGCACGCCGGACAGCAAGGCGGACGAAGTCGTGGAATTCCTCAAACACATCCGCTGCTCCAAGCTCGTGCTCAACGGCGACATCATCGACGGCTGGGCGCTGAGCCGAGGCGGCAAATGGTCACCACGCCATAGCCGCGTGATCCGTAAAATCCTCCGCATGACTGAGCAGGACGACGTCGAGGTGATCTACCTGCGGGGAAATCATGACGACATTCTCGAACGCTTCCTGCCGATGAACTTCGGAAAGGTGCGCCTCACCCGTGAATACATCCACACCAATGCCGCCGGGAAACGCTACCTCGTCGTCCATGGCGACGGTTTCGACAGCATCTCCACCAACCACCGCTGGCTCGCGCTGTTAGGTTCCGTGGGCTACAATTTCCTGCTGCGGATCAACCGCTTCTACAATCACTACCGCGCCTGGCGCGGCAAGGAATACTACTCGCTGAGCAAGCAGGTGAAGGCGAAGGTGAAATCCGCCGTGAGCTTCGTGGGCCGCTACGAAGATCTGCTCCAGGATCTCGCCCGCCACCGCAAGTGCGACGGCATCATCTGCGGCCACATCCACACACCTGAGGACAAGCAGGTCGGCCCCATCCACTACCTAAACTCCGGTGACTGGGTGGAAAGCCTCACCGCCATCATCGAGCATCACGATGGCCGCATGGAGCTGGTGAGATACTCCGAGTTCATCGAGTTACGGCGTCCGCAAGCCGCCGCAGTGCCCGAAGCCGAAGCGGTCATGGTTTCACATTGAGGAAAACCAACACGTCTGCGGCCTGTTGATCGGTAGAGGCTGTTAGATCGCGCCAGACGAGTTTGCCGTCCATGAAGAGAAACGCCTGCCGTTTTGCAAAACCGAGCGTCGATGGCACGCCGAAGGCCTTGAGCACGGTGGCGTCCTCATCGGCCAACAAGTCGAAGGGCAGGGTGTATTTCAACTGGAAGTCCTTCTGCGCCTTCATCGAATCCAGACTCACACCGAAGACCTTCACGCCATGGCCAGTGAGTTCCGCAAACGCATCGCGAAGTCCGCACGCCTGCTTCGTGCAGCCCGGCGTGTCCGCCTTCGGATAGAAATAAACCAACACGTAACCGCTGGCTCCGGCCTCTGCCAGATTCACGCACACACCATCCTGGTTCTTCTGCGTCACCTCCGGCAGTGCGCAACCCTCGGTGATAGGTTCCGCCACTGTGCCAGCTAGCGAGGATAATAACTTCTTGATCCGCTCCATGGCCGCCATGCTCGCATTGGAAAACGGGTGCGCAAGCAGGACTTGCCGATGTAGGGGAGCACACGCGCCCTCGCGTGTTGTTTTCGACGCCCTCGTCGAAAACTTGCGTCTGCAATCATTGGGTTTTCACTGTGGTGCCATCGTTGTGCCTGCTAAACCTCAAAATATCAGCCGCCAGAATGAGACGAGGGCGTCTCATTCAACACGCGAGGGCGCGTGTGCTACCCACTAAATCAACTAAAGAACTGCCGGTAAAACATCACGGCGGAAATACCCAACCCGATCACCGTGATGATGATGCGCACCGCACGCTGGGAGATCCGCTGCGAATAATGTGCTCCCAGAAAATAACCTCCGAGCGCGCCCGCCGTCATGATCAGCGCGCGCGGCCAGTCGATCAGCCCCGCCGCGACGAACCACATCGCCGCCACCAGATTGATCATCGAGCCGAGAATGTTCTTCAGCGCGTTCATCTCATGGATGTGCGTGAGTCCGATGAAGCCGAGCGAAGCCAACATCAGGATGCCGATGCCCGCGCCGAAGTAGCCGCCATACACCGCCACTGCGAATTGGAACAACACCGCCGCCATCACTCCCTTTCTAACACCACTGCCCTGCTCCATCTGATTTCCCGCGAAGCGGCGGAACGCTCCCTGCACGAGGAACAGCAGCGTCACGAACAAAATCAAAAACGGCACCAGTTTCCCGAACACTCCTTCATCCGTGCGAGTGAGCAGCACCGCTCCAAGCAGCCCACCTAACAGACTCACCGGTAGAAACCTCCACAGCCACAGCTTCACCACCTCGAAATGTCGGCGGTAGCCGTAGATGCTGCCGGCCGTGCCGATGACCAGCGCCAGCGTGTTCGTCGCATTCGCCACCAACGGCGCAGTGCCGAACAACAACAGCACTGGAAAGGTCACCAACGTGCCGCCTCCCGCCACCGCATTGATCGCACCCGCCGCAGCCGCGGCGATGAACAGGGCGATGACTTCGGTGGCGTGCATGGGGCGAAACCAGACAACACAGCGCAGCTAGTCGCCGCCACTTTAAAAAGGCTCACCGGAATTTCATGCTTTCTCCGCAGGCACCGCGCGGATAGTCAGACCTCATGCTCCGCCCACTCTTGTTCATGCTGCTTTGCGGCTATGCCAGCGCCCAGGCACCGCAGCCCAAATACGAAACGCGCGACGCGGCGGCGGGTGGCATCGGCAAGTTTTTCATGGGCCGCGAGATCGCACACGTCATGGGCCATCAGGCGGCGGACTGGCTGGAACGCCCGGAACGCGAGGCCGAGGAACGCACCGACTTACTCGTCGCCACGCTGAAGTTCCGCAAGGGCGAGATCGTCGCAGACATCGGCTGCGGCTCCGGTTTCATCAGCCGCAAGATCGCTGCGCAAACGGGCGACACCGGCGTGGTGTATGGTGTGGAGATTCAGCAGGAAATGTTAGACGTGCTGACGAAGCGCATGGAGCAGACCGGTATCCGCAACGTCAAGCCCGTGCTCGGCACCACCACCGATCCGAAACTGCCAGCCGCCTCGTGCGACACGATGATCCTAGTGGACGTCTATCACGAGTTCGATTTCCCCTACGAAATGGTCCGCAAGATGATCGACGGATTGAAACCCGGCGGGCGCATCGTCTTCATCGAATACCGCAAGGAGGATCCCGCCGTGCCGATCAAGGAGATCCACAAGATGAGCGAGGCGCAGTTGAAAAAGGAAATGACCGTGCACCCGGAACTGGAACATTCCGAAACGCTCGGCGTGCTACCACGGCAGCACATCATCGTTTTTCGCAAGAAGTGAACTGACTCTGAGGCTGCCTGATAAACGGCGAACCGCGATCTTGGCTGTATCGGTGTCCGGGCATGCGCGCCAAGTGAAGGGCCAAGGAGCGGCGGACTCCGATCTGCGGATGTCGATGAAGTGACGGCGCGAGGGAGCAAGCTGCTTGAGCGGTGGTTTATTTACCGCCCTTGAGCAGACCGTTCATCGTCTCACCCATGGCGAGGCCGACATCCATGTAAACGCGGCTGTCTTTTCCGTAGTGACCATTGCCGCCGCCACCACGGGCCATCGGGTGCGTGTAAACGGTGGCGACGTTACCCTTGAACTCGGGGTATTTGCCGCTGCTGCCGTCCACGGCCATCATGGCTTTGAGGATGGTGCCGCTGTTTCCGGCCGTCTCCTTGGTGACTTCACCGATGGTGCCCATGACGAACTTCGCGTTCGGTGCCCCGAATTCCTTGCGCAGTGTCTTGATGAGATGGACGAGGTTTTTCTCATATCGTTCCGCGTGCGCCGCGTTGCCAGCATCCTTCTCGCCCTGCCACCAGAAGAAGCCTGCGACTTCGTATTTCGTGGCTTCCGGGTAATGCGCTGCGAGTTCGGTGAGGACCGTCTTGGCGTTGGCAATGTCATCATCCCACTGCTTGCCTGCATACCATTCGACGGGCTTGCCGTTCTTGTCCACGAACGGAGGCGGCTCGGTGGCCACGCCCTTGGCGGGATCGGCATCCCACATGTCGGGCTTCTCTTTGTAGCCTGCCACGATCTTTTGGATCTTGGCTCCGCTCTTGTCAGTGATTTCGGTTAGAAAACGCTCGCTACCCGGAGGAAGTAGATCCCAGCCGAGGGAACGGTTGCCGATGCAGCTCTTGAGGATCATCACTGGCTCGGCGATGGCGTTTCCAAGCTGATGTCCGACGCCGTATTCCACGCCGAGGGTGTTGCCTTTGACGGTCATCCATTCGTTGTGCATGCGGGACATGCCACCGCCTCTGCCGACCATGACCTGCACGTTGCGCACGTCCTTGCGCTCCGTCCATGCACCGGCGTCATCGACGAGGAAGGGATAGAGTTTCTCGGTTTTGACGACGGTTTCCAAAGTCCCGGGTTTGTCGCCTTTGACGCTTCCGAGGCCGACGGCGTTGGACTGGCCGAGGATGAGGAAGACCTTCACGGGCTTAGTCATGTCGGCGGGTTTGCCATCCGGCTTAGGAAGGTCCGCAGCGTTAAGGGAGGAGGCGGCCAGCAGTGTGAGGCCGCACAGGGCGGCGATGGGTTTGTTGAGTTGGTACATAAGGCCTCGGCTACTGTCTGCGGGAAAATTTTATTACACACAAAGCGCGGCACACTGCTGCGGGGGCGATGCTGGGTTTTGACAGAATCATTGGGTGACAGAATGTGGCGGCGGTTTGCAACCGCCGCCACGATCACTGCTGCGCTTTGACGTCGGGTGTTTGCAGTAGGCGGTCGGATTGTTGCTTCAGCCATGCGGCGTCGATCTTGGGGATGCGGTCGTAGGTGAGCAGGCCGTTGATTTCGTTTTCGACATCAGTGGTCTGGGTATAGACGCCGCCGGCGATGCCACGGCTGCGGAGATCGCAGAGGATATCGATGGAGCGGGTGTAGCGTTGTTTCCATTCGTCGAGGGTTTTGGGGAGTCCGCCGTAGCCCCAGTTTTCGGCGGTTTTGTTCCAGAGATGATCCTGAACGGGCCAGCCGTGTCCGCCGAATTCGCCGACGACATTGATGAAGTCCTTGAAACGCGCATCGTCTAACGGAAAATCCGGATTCGGATAGTTGTGGTGATCCGCGATGTCTCCGATGGGCCAGAAGTTTCCACCGCTGGCAATATTCACGGCGCGGGTGGGATCGAGGGCGGTGGCCATTTTTCCGACTTCCATGGAGCGGTGCTGGCCCCATGCCTCGTTGAAGGGAACCCATGCGGCGATGCATGCGCTATCGCGCAAGCTCTCGACCATGCGCTTGTATTCGAGCAGGTATTGGCGGTGCGCTTCGTCTGGCCATTCGGCGTCCTTCGGCTTCGGGTTCATGCGCGTCCATGGTGGGGAGGTTTCGCCGTTTCCGTAACCTGCGCTGACTTGATCCTGCCACATGAGCATGCCGAGGCGGTCGCAATGATGGTAGTAGCGACGCGGCTCCACCTTGATGTGTTTGCGGATCATATTGAACCCGGCGTCTTTGAGAAAACGGATGTCGGAGAGCATGGCCGCATCGGATGGCGGTGTGAGCAAACCATCCGGCCACCATCCCTGATCGAGCGGTCCCCAGTGGAAGATCGGCTTGCCGTTGAGAGTGAAACGTAGGTTGCCCATGGCATCGCGGGCTTTTCCGAACTCACGCATGGCGGCGTAGGATTTTACGGAGTCGATGGTTTTTCCTTCGGCATCGAGTAGCTCTATCAGAAGGTCGTAGAGGTGTGGTGAGTCAGGCGACCAGAGTTTGGGTTCGGCGATTTTCAACAGGCTGGCATCCGCATTGCCGGTGATGTTGGCGATCTGTTTGCCATTGCTGGAAGCAGTGGCGCGAATCCGTTCTCCAGCCTTGGCCGCACCTGTTAGTTTTGTGGTGATGCTGAGAGTGCCGTTGCGGATGTCGCAGGAGAAATCGAGATCGTCGATGTGGCGGGTGGAGACTTGTTCGAGCCAGACGGTCTGCCAGATGCCGGAGACGCGGGTGTACCAGATGCTGCCGGGATTGAGTTTTTGTTTGCCGTGGAGTTGGTAGCCTTCGGTGGCATCGAGGACGCGGACGACGAGCTGGTTGGCGTCGGGTTTCAAGGCATCGGTGATGTCGAAGGAGAACGGCGTGTGGCCGCCAGTGTGCTTGCCGATTTCCGTGCCATTGATCCAGACGGTGGTTTGGTAATCGACGGCTTCGAAGTGTAGGAGGGTGCGTTTATCGGCGGTTGGCTTGGCTGTTAGAGCGAGCTGGTACCACAGCGATTGATCCGGCTCCAGCTTGCGGCCGACACCTGATAGAGCGGCTTCTGGCGCGAAGGGGACGAGGATCTTGCCGTCCCACTTTTCCGGCGTGGCCGCGTCCTTCGGAAGAATGGCGTAGTTCCAGAGTCCGTTTAGGTTGCTCCATGAATCGCGCATAAGCTGCGGGCGCGGATGCTCGGGCCATGTTTTTTCTGCAACGACGGATTTTCCCCACTGCGTGAGCATCGAGTCGGGCACGGGTTTCCAATCGGCTGAAGCGGCTTGGATAGTGAGGAGAAGAAGGTAGATGGATTTCATGTGGGAGCGTGGTTACGGAGCTTGGTGGCGCTGGCTTTCGGGTTTGCTGCTGAGAAAGGATGAACCGTTCATCGTCGTATGGCCGGGCTACCAAATTTCCCCACATCATGAAACTCCTGCTCTGTCTGCCCGTTCTCGTTTCCACCGCCATGGTGGGGCGTGTCCTGCTGGAGGCCGAGCAGTTCGCAGATGCCGGCGGCTGGGATGTGGATCAGCAGTAGATGGAGTAGATGGGTTCTCCTTACTTGCTTGCCCACCGCCTCGGCTGGTCCGCTTACATCGCCGGAAAACGCGAGTCGCGCAGGCTGATAGGCGACGAGTTCATCTCCACCTTCACCTGCGGCATGATGGGCGAAATCGTCGGAAAAGCCGCCACCATATCCCTTCGCCACGGCACCGACCCGCGCGGCGTTTATGAAAAACACCTGCCCGAAATCAAGGCGCTGCTGGAACGGCCCGGCAATGCGCTCCAGTGATCGGTAACGCCCCGGCTCGTCTGAGCGGCAGGATTTTACGGTAGGGTGAATAGTCCAATAATGTCTATCTGTAGGCTGCAATCGGCTGCTCATATTTTTGGTTGCGCCCTCGGATTAATGATGGCTATGTAAATACATCGCTAAACCCACCGTGACAAAAAAACCTATCCCACCAAATACGAAGAACCATGGCTTTGCCCTGGTCGTCACCCTCAGCCTGATGGTTCTGCTTACCATCATTGCCGTGGGCTTACTGACACTTTCGTCCATCACCCTGCGTTCCACCTCGAATTCGTCCGCGATGTCGATGGCACGCCAAAACGCGCGGTTGGCGATGATGCTGGCCATCGGCGAGCTACAAAAACACGCTGGGCAGGATCAGCGGATCACCGCCATTGCGGACATCGCGGGCTACGCGAACGGCACCTTGCTGGCCGCCGGTGCGCAGCCGCTCAATGAAAAGTCGATCAACAGTGTGAACAAGGGGCTTTCTGCCGTCAAACAGGGCACCCGTTACTGGACAGGGGTTTGGAGGAATTCCAACACCAGCGCCACGGCCAATACTGAGATTTTTACCAAGACGCCTTCGCCCCAATTCGTGCAGTGGCTCATCAGTGGCAACGAAACCTCAAGCGCAGTCAAAATGACTCCCGCCTCGAATCAGTGTTCTATAGGCAATGACGGAACGGTTTCCGATCCAAAAACCGCCGTGGTTCTCGTGGGCAGGGAAACAGTCGGTGATCCTTCCACCGCGTCGCTCGGCCGCTATGTGGCTGCTCCGCTGGTTCCGATAACCGCTGCCAAGGGTGCCGCCAGCCAGACCGTCGGACGTTACGGCTGGTGGGTCGGCGACGAGGGTGTGAAAGCCAAAATCAACATCCCCAAGACCAATAACGACAACAACAGCTACGCCTCGCTATCCGCCCAGCGCCGTGGCTGGGAAACCGTCACTGGTTTCACGGACTATCCCACGCCATCGTCGGGCGGTCATGCTTCGCTTGCCAAGATCATCACGCTGCCGGAAGCGGCACTGCTGGTTGCCAGCGCGAACACCGGCTCCGGTGGGGCTACCGCGCTCCAGTCTGTTTTCCATGCCGCGACCGCCGACAGCCGGGCGGTCATTGCAGACACCATGAACGGCGGCACCAAAGTGGATCTCTCCGCCATGCTTTCCGGTGCGCTTCCCGCCTCCAACCCGGTCCCAAGCCTTATCAACTTCCCGACCAAGAACGGCAACATCGTCCCTAGTAAAGGAGCAATCACTCTGCAGAATCCGAGGTGGGATGTGCTCAAAGAGTTTTATGATCGCTACAAGACGCTGCAAGGTGGCTCGCTCATCGTCAAAGCCGCAGCTTCCGCAAACGAGGTGGCGATCGCTCCGCTCATCACGGATTTTCGCATTCTCATGGGGGTGAAGTTTGTGCCCACAACTTCAAATGCCGGTGCCGCGCACAAGGCCAATGCCTGCGGCAAGATCGCGATCGCTATTGCGAATCCTTACTCCGTCCCGCTGAAGTGGAATAGTGCTCTCGAATTTGAGATTCGCAACCTGACGCCGCCAGGCAATGGCCCGGCGCGCATTTGGAATCTAGGCAGCAACTCGGTCTTCATCAGTTCGACAGAGCCTGCCGTTTTCAACCAAACTGTCTTCCGCATCCAGCCTGCATCGCTGGCCCCGGGCGAGGCCCGTGCCTACACGCTCACCGGCTCCACCTTGCGCCCCGTGGGTACCGGTACCCAGAAAACAATCGTCGATATGGGGCCTTTCGGTAGTTCCTTGCCCTTTGATTTCACAAAATGCGTTGAGCTGGATGCCAACGGAGCTTGGCCTTACCGCAATTCCCAAGGTGATTTGGTTCCACTTCCCGATCTGGACGTGCGTGAAAGCTGGCAAACCACCTACATCGGAGTGGACATGCGGCTTTCCGGAAGTTCGAGCAGTGCTCCGCAGCTGCGTCGCATCGAGGGCTTCGAACTGGACAACGGATACTATGTTTCGAACACCCGCAAGTACGATCCTGCAGGCTGCCAAGCACGACCGAAACCCGTGCCGCTGATGTGTTTCAGCTTTCAAACAAGTCGGTCAGGAGTGGACTACCTCGCAGATAATCTGATGCCACCCGGCTATGATAGAGGCCAGCGTTCGTCCACGATGAGAACCTTCACGGACTTCAACCTCCAGGCCACTCGCATCAGGAGGCCCATCACCAGTTACAACGCGCCTCCCTACTTCATGGAGAGCAACAACGGCTTCGCTCTGTTGCTCGACGCTGCTCCTGGCGGCGATACAGGCAGGGCATTCACCAAGAACCTCGACACCACGATGGCCTGGGGACACAGCTTCAATGGCCCCTCGAAGACCGTGCTTTTTTCCGTGCCTTCACAGTTCACTTCGCTCGCTCAGTTCCAACATGCGGACCTGACGGGCGATGACAGCGATGCTTCGATCGGCCACCAGCCCGGCAATGCCTTTGCCAATTCCTACGCCACCCCCTTCGTCAAGCGCTCCCTCACCGTCCAGCCCCGCAAGGATTTCGTGCTCAAGGGTGCTACGGATTTGACGGGAACCAACATCACGGATCGGAAATACTACGACATCTCCCATCTACTCAACACCGCCATCTGGGACAGTTATTTCCTATCTACCATCAAATCCTCCGCTTCCGGAACCACAGCGGAAAACCCCTCGCTCATCCGCGTAGATACAACCGCTTCCGCAAATCTGACAGATCCCGTGAAATGCGCTTCCTCGCTGATGATCGACGGTGCTTTCAACGTCAACTGCACCGACAAGAACGCCTGGAAAGCCTTTCTTGCCAGCTCCAAGCACTTCAAGCACAAGGCCGACACTGGTGCTTCGACCGATGCCGCGTTTCCGCGCTCACTCGAACAAATCAGTCCTTCATCCAGTAATCCAACCGGCACAGCGGCCGACTCCTTCTCCGGCTCTCGTCGCCTCACCGATAGCGAGTTGGACAAGCTAGCCACAGAAATCGTGAAACAAGTCCGCATCCGCGGTCCCTTTGTCTCACTCTCACATTTCGTCAACCGCGCCATCGGTGATTTGGGCAGCCAACCCGCGATGACCCGTTGTGGTGCCTTGCAGGCAGCTATCGACGAAAGCGGAGCCACGATCAATTTCGCGGGCAACAAGAAAGGCCTGACCGGAGTTGGCGTCTCAATAGACCGCCTCAATCTGTCCGAAAAAAACGGAGCTCCACGAGCCGACATGGATGGTGAGAAAACTGTCGATCGCCCCCCAGATGTCGATTCCAACGGCAATCCGTTGTGGGCCGCGAGTTCGCAGGACAGGAACTACGGCAGCGTCGCGAGCATCGTCGCGGATCGAACGATGCTCAGCACCTCCAAGAACGAGCAAGGCTACCGCTCCACCGGCATTCCCGGCTGGCTCACCCAAGCGGACGTGCTGCAGGTCATCGGCCCGTCCATCACCAATCGCTCGGACACCTTCCGTATCCGTGCCTACGGCGAATCCCTAGATTCCTCCGGCAATACCCTTGCCAAAGCCTACTGTGAAGCCATCGTGCAGAGGATTCCCAACTACGTTGATCCCGCCGATTCCGCATCCGAGCGCGGTGCTGAACTTACCGATCTCAATAAAATCCATGGCCGCCAATTCACAATCGTCTCATTCCGCTGGTTATCCCCGCAGGAGATCTAACATCGCTAGTTATTTCTTTCTGGTCCTTGCGTTAGCTCTAGTCTCTCCGCTCGGCGCGCAGTCGGGCGAAGTGTCGCTCAAGATCGATGTCGTGGCATGGGGTGATGAAATCGGCGGACTCTCGTTCAAGTCAGGCGAGAAAGCCGGAGAAATCACAGCCCTCGCGTTCCGCTACTCCAAACCCATTCCCTACACGGGTCCGGCACTGCTAGAGATCTTCAAAAACGGTGACGGGAATACCAAGGACAAGCCAAAGCCCACGGCAGAGGATTTGAGTCACGAGTTAATGCCCCTCAAGCCTGAGGAATCCACCGCCAAGGACGCCGGACCCAAACAAGGCATCGCGCTCGAATTGGAAAAACGCCGCAAAAAAGCTCCCAATCTGGTTTCGTTGGCCGCGCTGCCAGTTGGTTGTCGCCACGTCACAGTGCTGCTCGCACCGGTGGGCGACGGCACTTTTTTCGCTTATGTGATCGATGATGATCCGTCCAAGCTGCCCCTCGGCCAGTTGCGAGTTCAAAACCTCAGCCCGCAGGCCATCGCCCTGCGCATCAATGGCGCGGCACCCAAGGAAATCAAGACGCGCGGATCACTCACCGTGCCTGTGACCAACGAGTACATTTCCTATGACCTCGCCTATCAGACTGGGACCGAATGGAAATTCCAAGAACACAACTTCCTGTCGGCCTACGCCACCGATCAGACCCAGATGATCATTCTCCAGAGCAATAACTCGTTCTTCCGCTCCGCCGATGGATCGACTGGCGGTTTCCTACAGATGGTCACGCTGCGCCGCAAGGCCGCAAACAACTGAGGCGCACCCCCGCCGCAACACAGCTTGCGCCTCACCGGGCTGGTCGCTAGGGTGCGCGTCATGCCCGCTGAGACACGCACGCGATTTTTTGAAACCAGTCATCCGCTGAGACTGCGCGATGGTGGCTCGCTGCCGGGCGCACGCATCGCCTACGAGACATGGGGCACGCTCAATGATGATAAGTCGAACGCGATTCTTCTCTTCCACGCGCTCTCCGGTTCCCATCATGCAGCCGGGAATAATCCCGCGATCGAAGGCGTCGGCGAGCTCTGGCAAAGCGAGATGCACGCTGGCTGGTGGGAGGACATGATCGGCCCCGGCAAAGCGCTCGATACCGACCGCCACTTCGTAATCTGTGCGAACTATCTCGGCGGCTGTTATGGCAGCACCGGCCCCGCCTCAGTGAATCCGGAAACGGGAAAACCTTGGGGCTCGTCGTTTCCCGCAGTGACCGCAGCGGATCAGGTGGAAGTGATTACACGTCTGCTCGATGACATGGAAATCACAACGTTGCTTGCGGTGGTCGGCCCATCAGTCGGCGGCTTGGTGGCGCTCACCTTCGCCACCCGTTTCCCGGCGCGCGTTCGCAACGTCATCGCCATCGCTTCCGGCTACAAGACCACGGTGCTCAACCGACTGATCCTCTTTGAACAAATCCTCGCGATTGAAAACGATCCGTATTTCAACGGCGGCGATTACTACGATGGCGAAGCACCACTCTACGGACTCGCGCTCGCACGCATGATCTCACACAAGACCTTCGTTCACCTCGACTCCATCGAACGCCGTGCGCGCCAGGATGTGATCCAGCCAGATGACGTGCTCGCTTGGTACCGCGTGCGTGACCAATTCCAGAGCTACATGCTGCATCAGGGGAAAAAATTCGTGCGGCGCTTCGATGCGAACACCTACCTGCGCATCATCGACTTGTGGTCGCGCTATGATGCCACGCAGGAAGGCGATGCGGAAACGCCGGCAGACTTGTTCGAGCGCGTGCGCCTCGCGGGCCAGCGTTGGTTGGTTTTCTCCATCGACTCGGATTTCTGCTTCTATCCCGAAGAGCAGTCGGAGCTAGTGAAGCATCTGGAAACCGCGAAGGCGGACGTGATGCACATCATCGTTCACTCGGAGAAGGGACATGACTCGTTCCTGCTGGAGCCGAATCTCTACACGCCGCACATCGCGTGGTTGTTAGGGAGGTAGTGTTCCCTATTGATTATCGGGATGAAGAGTAGGGCACCGCGAATCTGGCGAATCCAGCGAATCTTGGAGACGGTCAAATAGGTGAGCTTGAGATTTGCGTCTCTTGATTCGCCCGATTCGAAGTGCCTGAACTCTTTTGACTACCGTTAAGTAGAGTAGGGAGCAAAGGTGGGTGTTAAAGCTGCACCTTTGCTCCCCCTCATCGAACCGGACGGGCGGATTTCCCGCATCCGGCTCTCGGAGTGCTGTTCTTCGGTTTGCTTCATGAGTGTCGCCATTTGGTCTTCAGGGCGAAGCGGATGAGTCCGTAATGTTCGTGCAGGC
>JANMLQ010000139.1:0-1560 GCA_031372635.1 Akkermansiaceae bacterium
GCACATCCCATTTGCCATCGGCCTTGATTTCAAGGCTGGAATCGTAACGCAGTCGTGACTCGCCGTTCTTGGCGAGCACCACCGCGCCGATGCCCTGCGCGGTGAGCATGTCGAGGATGGATGAGATCTGGACTTTCGGCAACGAGCTGCCGGGCCTATCGAGAAACACGAAGCTCGGACGGGCGAGAAAGATACGCGCGATGGAAAGCATGTGCTGCTCGCCGATGGAAAACGCATCGTCCCAGTCCTTGTCCGCATCCAGACCGCCGACGCGATGCACGGCTTCATCAAGCCCAAGCTTGCGCAGCACCATGTTGATTTCCTGATCCTTGGTCACGGACTCCATTCCGGTGCGCAGCAGCACGGTGCGCAGACTACCCGGTGGAAGATAAGGCCGCTCCGGCAGGAACAAAATGTCATCAAGGCCCGGACGAGTGATGTTTCCACCACCGCAATCCCATACACCTGCCGTGGCGCGGAAGAGCGCGACTTTCGGCGCATCATCCACACAGGAAAACAACCAACGCGAACCGCGTTTGATCTCAAGGTTGAGGTTTTCAATGAACACCCGCGAGTCGTCCGCCGCGCGCAGGGTGACGTCTTCGTAGCGGACGATGTCCGGGTTTTCCCCCATCACGATCGAGCAGGGAGTGGTGGTATGCGCCATGTCGATCGCCTCACTCAACAGGTGCAACCGCGCGGTGACGGCGGTGAATGCGGAGATCGACTGGAACTGCGTGACGATGAGCGAGAAGGCACCTAACAGAGTTGCGAAAGCCATCGTCGCCTGGGTGATCTCGCCGAACTGTGCGTTTCCGGCAATGTACATCGGCGCGATGATCAGCGCGGGGATGATTTGGATGAAGTAGTTGTAGCCGTTGGTGAAGAAGCCGAGGTTGCGGTTGATGCGGATGAGCCTGCGGAAGTTGCCGGTCAGCGCATTGAGGCGGGTTTTCAGGCGCACCTTGAAACGTCCCTCACGGTGGGCCAGCGCGATGGACTCGGAGTTTTCCCGCACATGGATGAGGTCGGAGCGGAAGTTCGCCTCCATGTCTAGCTGGTTGTAGTTCAGGCGAATGAGTGGTTTTCCTAACAGCACCGTCATCGCCGTGCCGAAGACCGCATAGCCGACGGCCACCGCGAAAAGCAGCGGGCTGATACTCCACAAGACACCTGAGAACGAGATGGCAGTGAGCGTGCCGTTGAGTATCAGCAGCAGGAAGGAAAGCGTGGTGGTAGTGAAGGCGCGCACGTCATCGGAGATGCGCTGGTCCGGATTGGCCACGCCGGTGGCGGAGTCCAGCCGGTAGTAGGTGCGCTCGCTGAGATAGGCTTCTGTTAGGCGCCAGGTGAGCTGCTCGCGCCACAGGATGCCGAGGCGTTCTTCGGTGAAACGATAAAGCGCAAGCACCACCGTGGAGAGGATGAAGACCACCGCGTAGAGTCCGCCCTGCGCCCAGAACTCCCTGAGGTTTTTGCCCTCGATCGCGGACATGAAATCCCGGCCCACATAACTGTTGAGCACGTTCAGTCCGTTGATGCCGAACATCATCACCACCA
>JANMLQ010000173.1:0-18512 GCA_031372635.1 Akkermansiaceae bacterium
GTGCTCGATACCGGCGTGCAATCCAGCTCCGCGTTTCGCAGCGCGATCAGTTCCATCGACCTCGTCGATCTCCCTGCGAACGCCGCTGCGCAGAACGGCCACGGCACAGCGGTGGCCTCGGTCATTATCGGCTACGATTCACTCACCCCCGGCGTGGCTCCCGGTGCGGACATACTCTCTGTTAGAATCGCCGATGACAATGGCCAGTCCGATAGTTTCCTGCTCGCCAAGGGCATCATCGCCGCAGTGGATTCCGGAGCCGGGCTGATCAATATCTCCATGGGCAGCCAGGGCGATAGCGCGCTGGTCCGCAGCGCCATCGCGTATGCGCACAAAGCCGGAGCGCTCATCATCGCCGCAGCGGGAAACAACGGTCTGCAAAAAGTTTCCTACCCCGCCGCGAACGAGGGCGTCATCGCCGTGGGTGGCGTGGACGCGCTCGGAAGTCATCTCGATTTCTCTAACTCCGGAAACGCCGTCGCCATCTCCGCGCCGGGCCTCGGAGTGAATGCCGCATGGTCCGGCGGGCAGGCCGCCAGCGTCACCGGCACCTCGTTCAGCTCGCCGATCATCGCCGGTGCGATCGCCGCCGTCATGACCCAAGCAGGAAACAAAAAACTAACAGCCGCGCAAGCCTGGCAACAACTCACATCCTACCTCAACGATTCCGGAGCACCCGGCACCGATCCCCAACTCGGCGCAGGCATGCCAGACATCGGCCGCGTGCTCAACGCAGGCAAACCCGGCATTTATGATGCAGCGGTCGCCTCCCACCGCATCCTCCCGCCGAATTCAGGAAACCCCTACGGCCAGATCGAGATCCTCGTTCAGAACCGTGGCACGGAAACCCTCATCAACACCGCAGTCCGCGTTTCCACCGGCGGCGGCGTCGTTTCCTCCAACCTCACCTCACTCGCACCCAATGCCGTGCGCACCGTGCGCATCCCCATCTCGCGTCCGCCCAGCCAAAGCACCGGCAGCTTCACCGTCGATACCCGCGTGGTTCTATCCGGCGGACGTAAGGACGCCAAACCTTCCAACGATCACCGCACAGAAAGATATGTGGCCTCTGGCGCTCGTTAGCATTCTGTTAGCGACTTCCGCGTTGGCCGCATCTCCACTGCTGGAGGCATTCAACACGCAAGCCGTTCCCGCGAACCAACTTGCAGTCTCCGGCAATGCCTGCGGTCCCGCCGCCTTGCTCAACGCCTTCCGTTTTTCTAACAATGACTGGCAGCGCGCGCTTACGGACATCCATGGAAACAACGACCGCGAGCGCATGCTGCGGATCATCCGCGAGATCGGCATGCGCCCATCCAAATACACACCCGGCCACCCCCGCTGGAGCCGCCGTGGTGTCAGCGTGGCCGACCTCAAGGACATGGCAAACGAGATGTGCATCGGGAAATTTCTCCCACTCATCTCCGAGGAAGTGTTTTTCCTCCAGCCCCGCGAAACACCGGAAAAACTCCTGCGCCGCATCCACCAGCGACTTTCCACCTCGCTCGCCAAAGGCCTGCCGCCCGTCATCAGCCTGCGCCGCTACGCTCTGCGCCGTCAGGATGGAAACGCCCCGCAATGGATCGTGCTCGATGCCCACTTCGTCACCCTCACCCGTCTTCCCCGCAAACTCGATTCCAACGCGCGCTCATTCTCCGTCAGCTACATCGATCCCTGGGGCGGTCGCCGTTGTGAAGGAGAGATCCGCATCCCGCAGCTCGCGCTTCTAGCAGATGCCAGCGGACGCTCCAGTTGTCTCGAGGCCGCGTTTCCCCAAACCTCCGCAGGCAAGAAACTCGTCCGCCGCAACGAACCCACCGTGCTAGCCATCTCCGCCGCCATCGGCAGGTGGTAAGACTTGGACTGCGTGCAGCCTGCTGCCGCTTTTCCGCAGCCAGCCTGCTGGCACGGGGCTACCCTAGTCTTCGCCCGCCATTTCACGGTGCCAGACAAAGTGAAGTCAAATTTACGGGGTATTAGTAGCAGCTTCTGGCAAATCGATAGCCAACCCCGCGCACGGTTTCGATCAGCGGATGGTTAGGGTCTGTCTCGATGCGCTTGCGCAGCTTGGCGATGTGCTGGTCGAGCGTTCGGGACTCTGGGAAATAGTCAATACCCCAGCATTGATCGAGGATGGTATTGCGATCAACCACCTGTCCAGAACGCTCATGGAGGAGCCGGAGGATGGCGGTTTCCCGCGGTGATAGATCGATGGAATGACCGCCGCGCTCGGCCCGGAGTTCTGCTGGCCATACGGTGAGATCGTTCATTGAGAAACTGCTGGAGCGCCCAGGCACCGAACTTGCGCGCCGCAGCACGGCACGGATCCGGGCGATGAGTTCGTGCTTGCCGAAGGGCTTGCGGACAAAGTCGTCAGCACCGAGCTGGAAGCCGACCACCACATCGATCTCCTCGTTTTTCGCAGAGAGAAAAAGGATTGGAACGGTGGGATCGATAGCGCGCACACGACGGCAAACTTCATAGCCATCGAGCTTCGGCATCATGATGTCCAGACAGAGAAGGTCAGGCCGGTGGCGATCCCACAGCGTGAGGGCTTCTTCGCCATCGGCCGCCATGAATGTGTCGAAGCCCTCAGTGGCGAGACAAAGCCGGAGGGTGTCGAGCATGACGGGATCGTCGTCGGCAATGAGGATTTTCATAGGGAGAGCTGGTGGGCAGGCACTGCGGAAATGCGGAGTTCAAAGCACGCTCCGCCACCCGGCTCGCTGGAGAGGAGCATGAGCTGACCGCCCAGACGGTGGGCCAAATCACGGGCGATGGCGAGTCCGAGACCCGTGCCACTGGACCCTTCGTTGACGACGGAGTGGATGCGCTCAAAGGGACGGAAAATCCGCTCTGCGGCTTCTTGAGGAATGCCGGGGCCCTCGTCTGTGACGCGGATGGTCAATTGCCCCATGGCGACACGGGTGCAGATACGGACGACTCCTCCGGGCACATATTTCTCCACGTTGGAGAGGAGATTGCCGAGGATCTGCGCTACGGCATCGGCATCGCAAACGCATGGTGCAGTCGCATTCTCGTCGGTGCGCTCGATTTTCAGCCCGCGGCGCTCGAAGCTGGCAAGGAACGAAACGATGACAGAGGTAACGATCTCGGCTGGGATGCAGGGGATGGCCCGTATCTCCATCTTCCCTTCCTCAGTGCGGGAGAAAGTCAGGACATTTTCAATCAATCGGCCAAGGCGATGGGCCTCGATGCGAACCAATTCGAGGCGATGCTTCGATTCTTCCGGCTCATCTTCTGCGAGGTCGGTGGCGAGATCAATGTTGAGCAGAATGTTAGTCAGTGGAGTTCGTAGTTCATGGGAAACACGGTTGACGAAAGACACGCGCCGCGCGGCGATGACGCCCTCTCGCCGTTGGGCGAGAAAAACCACCACGCCCAGCACTGCGATGGCGGTGGCCAGCGTGGCAGAAATGGCAAGCGTTGCGGGATGATAGTGGATTTGTGTTTTCCGTTTATCCCACGAGGCGAGTTCCAAATTTCCGAAGCGACTGCGCAGCGGTAATAGTAGGTCGGGCTGGTCTGATTCTGGACTCCCTACTTCAGCAAGGATTTCGCCGCTGACCCGCAATTGATCCGGGCCACCACTGACCCGCACGGGTTCGAAGGATGTCACGGCCCACGCGCGCAGCCAGTTTCCGATGGATCTGGCGACTATGGGGCGAGAAACGGTGATGACCGCGATCTCAGCGTCATTTCGCCTGACGCAGAACATCAACGGCTTCCCGAGTTCGTCGATCCAGCCGCTGTAGCGACTGAAAAGACGGGATTCGTCGAGCAGGATCACAGCTTCTGCCGCATCTCGAGGATATGGATTGGTGGAAAAAGCGGGCAGAGGCACCGGTCCATTTGCAGATGCGTTGATGACGGTGTGGAAGGGCCGGATACCACTGGCACTCGATGACAGCAGGGAAACTTGCAGGATACCGCTGATTTCATCAGCGGCACGCCCAGTCTCAAGCGCGTTAGGAACCAATTCCCGCCCGAGCTGCACCAGATGATCTTGGTAGAGATCTTCCAGTCGCTGGAGCCGGGACTGTGCCTCCGCTGCGAATTTGCGGAGAGGCGCACGGTCTCTATCCAAGCGCACCTGTCGCTCCTGCCGGGCTAACATAGAGCCGCCTATCAGAACCACCGCCGCAGTTCCCCATAGCAGCAGTAGCGTCCTTCGTGGGCTCGGAGCATGCATTGATGATCTGCGGCGGTTGCGTTCCCCACCGCGTTTCAAGGTGCGTCTTTTACGATCTTCACAACCTGGCCGTCGATTTCAAAGCGTGTTCCGGTGGCTTCGCAAATATGTTTGAGCACTTCGCCAAGCGGTGTATTGCGGAGTCGAAGGCTCTCTATTTGCAGCTCTTTAGTTCCCGTATCAGGCGTCCCTTCAGGGATAGGAACCGCCTTAGCGATGTCTTTAGTTCTCGTATCAGGCGTCCCTTCAGGGATAGGAACCGCCTTAGCGATGTATCGTGAGTTAACCACCACGAAATTCAGCCCCTTCTTGGCTGGATCCGGTTCGTTAATATCCAGCTCACTGCAACGCACTCGGAGGAAATCTATCGCTTCTTCGAGTGATGTGTTTTCAAAGTCGAGTCTCGGAATGATGATCTCGCGCAGTTTGCGCGCGATTGGTTCATTAATGCCCGGCCGACCTTGGTAGCAGGCGAGGTTCTCGAGACTCTTGGCGAGGGTCTTCTCCGCCTTTGCAACGGCCTCTTTCTGGAGTCGGATCGCCTTTTCCTTTTCACCGCGGGTGAAGAGGACTTGAGCTTGGGCGTTGAGCATTTCCACAGACGTCCCTGTGGTGGAACTTGACGCGGCATCAGTCGTGGATTTCAGGAACGGGTCTGATTTTTCGATATCGACGGTGGGACTTGGCGATTCCGGCTTCTGCGCCAGAGCCGAGCAAGTCGCGAAGGTGATGGACAATAAGGCCAGCAAGGCTGGGCGACGGTTTGATGTGTTTTGTTTCATAGCGGCGTGATCCTGCCACCCTGCCGAGGCCGGTGAGTGAACGCCATGCAATAGTTTTGTAAAAATTGTGTAAGCGCGGAAATGGGATCAGGTCTGAATGGCGCTAATTTTAGGGACGTTTGGGATGATTTCATCTGCGGGTTATTTGTAGCGGGAGCGATGGCTAATCTCCATCATTTGATGCCGGGGAACATTCATAAGCTGGCGCGGCTTTGGTCTTCGTTTCACGGCTCTTGGTTCTCGCGGGAATGGTCTGCTGGCAGGATGTCAGCGCCACGGACTTGGACTGCGTGCAGCCGAGCCTGTGCTTGCTCCTCGCTCCCGAATGCAGCATTCTCCGCTCGTTTTCCACCCCATGCCTACCTCGTCCTCCGCTCATTGGTATTCCGGCCCGCGTCTCTGGCGCACCTTGAAAAAGGTGGCGCGCAATGCCGGTGAGAAGACGCTGCTCTCCTCGTTGATCCTGTTTTACTGCCTGAAGGACCGCGAAACTCCCACTTGGGCGAAGGGTGTCATCGTCGGAGCACTCGGCTATCTCATCCTGCCCACGGATCTCATTCCGGACATCATCCCTGGTGCTGGTTTTGGCGATGACTGGGGCGCGATCGTCGCTGCGCTCGGCACTGTGGCGGCCTACATCAAGGATGAGCACAAAGCCAGCGCGCGCGCCCAGGTGGACCGCATCTTCGGCGCGACCAATCCTCCGCCACCGCCGGAATTCATTGAATAAACACGCCGCTTCACCAGTATCACCCGGCACTTATCCGATCATGAAATTCCTACCGCTCGTCTCCTTTCTCGCGCTCGCCTCCTTCGCCACTGCGGAAGTGAAGGTGGATGACGAAGTCTTCGGAAAAAGCCTCGGTGGTTGGAAAAAACGCGACAACCAAGCTGCCGAGTATCCTCTATCAGGAAGCAACTACCGCACCTACAAGCCGGAAGTCACACCCACGCCCGAGGGTGGCATCTTCATTTCGCTGCGCATCGACAACGTCCGTGGCTGGATGTCTTCGGACGACTACGCCGTGCTCGAAATCACCGTCAGTCCCACCGGCGTCATCACCTCCGCCAAGTCGAACATCGCTATCCAGGGCCGCTCCATCAGCAGCGACATGATCCTCGGTGCTAGCGAAGCGGGCAAACAAATCACTGGTGCCGAACGCGCGGTCCAGATCGGCACCGACCTCATCGCCGACCTCTCCGCCAAGCTGTTGCGCGAGAAGATCGTGGAAGCAGGTCGCGTCTCATATCCTGCCGTGCTGCGCCACAACTACAACCTTCTCTATCAGGCACTGCGCCTCGATGGCGCGCCGATACCTCCGCTTGCGCCGGTGCTGACACCCACCCCAGCACCTCAGCCCGCTCCTGTGGAAAAACCTGCGGAAAAGCCGAAGGAAAACTCGCCCGCCGAGCCGCCGCCACCCGTTGCAAAACCCGTCCCGGGAAATGTGCCGCTCGAGATTGATCCCTACGTCACGCCCGCAGGCGGCGAACTTCCCGTGCGCTGAACATCGCGAAAAAATCACCCCCTCGGGTGGAATTTCTTGTGGATGGACTTCAGCCTTTGGCGGTCCACATGCGTGTAGATCTGCGTGGTGGAAATGTCCGCATGGCCGAGCAGTTCCTGAATCACCCGCAGGTCCGCGCCGCCTTCCAGCAGATGCGTGGCGAACGAGTGGCGCAGCAGGTGCGGATAGACGTTCTGATCGATGCCAGCCGACTTCGCGCGTTCCTTCACGATTTGCCGCACGCGGTCCGGCGAGAGCGCGCCGCCACGCACGCTGAGGAACAGATGAGTCGAAGTGCGTTTTCTAACAAGCGATGGCCGTTCGTTGTCGAGATAGGCTGTGATCGCCTCTCGCGCCTTCGTGCCCATCCTGACCACGCGGGTCTTGTTGCCCTTGCCCGTGATGCGCAGGAAGCTTTCCTCGAAGTCGATGGTTTCCAAACGCAGTCCGCATAGTTCTGCGAGCCGCAGGCCGGAGGAATAGAACAATTCCAAGATCGCCAGATCCCGGCGGCCGAGCGGGGCGGCGGTATCGATGGATTCTAACAAGCTGGTGATTTCCTTCGCGTGCAGGGTTTCCGGCAGCGTCTGGTCCGGCCGAGGTGAGAGCAGCGGCTCCGCAGGGTCCATCTCCAAAATGCCTTTGGCAGCCAGCCAGCGGAAGAACACCTTGAGATGCACCGTGGTGATTCGCAGCGAGGCCGCGTTGAGCGAATCCTTCTTCCGCTGACTGAGAAACGCCGCCAACTCATCCGTGCCCACTTCTTTCAGTGGCATGCTACGTTTCCCCAACCAGCCCGCCAACGCATCAAGCGTCTGCCCGACCGAAAACTGATAAGCCGCCGAAAGCCCGCGCTCCGTCGCCAGAAACCGGATGAATGATTCGCGCTCTGCTTCCATTGCAAAACGAAACCATCGTGTGCAGGACGGTGGGAGTAAAGTCCGGGCACGGGTAGACGGTGTATGCGCTTGGATTGAGTCGGCGCCATTTCCGGGGCGGGGGGGCCTGCTGGTTTTCCCGCTTGATGGCTCCGTGCAACCGTGCAATCGTGCGAGGCATGAATGTGACCATCAAGATTGAGGATAAACTTTGCCGGGAAGCGCGGCATCGGGCCGTGGATAGCGGGCTTTCGCTCTCAGGCTGGATCTCGGAGGTCGTGACTAGGGAGCTTGATGCAGAGAATCGGGTAAGCGGCGGGCTGTTGGAATCACTGGCGATTAAAGAGGGTGAGGAACAAGGGTTTGAAATCCCTCGTGATGCGTCCGAAGCCCGCGATCTGAGTTTTTCCTAACGGATGTTTTTGTTGGATACCAACGTCGTGTCGGAACTCCGCTCTGCGAAGCGTTGTGATCCCCGCGTATCGAAGTGGCAGGCGGAAACTCCGCTGGCAAAGTGCTGGATCAGTGTGGTGACCTTATTGGAAATCCGCCGTGGCATTGATGAGGTGGAACGCAATGATAGTGTTTTCTCCGGGATTTTGGAGCGTTGGTTGGAGGAACGTGTGAAGCCGACGTTCGATGGTAGAGTGCTTTCCATCACGCCGAAGGTGGCGGAATGCGCGGGCCGGATCGCCGCTATGCGGACGCGTGGTTTGGCGGATTGTCTCATCGCTGCCACCGCGCTGGAACATCGCCTGACGTTGGTGACGAGAAACGTGACGGACTTCAAGGATTTGAAGGGACTCGAATTTGTGAATCCATGGGATGAATAAGGAGCGGGTGTTTGTAAGCGATCATTCAGAAATCGGGAGTTGGGGCCAACGGCTTGAGAAGGGCAGACAAGGCACTGACATGGTTTCGTTATTGAAGCAGTCCGGCCTACGGGCTTTGTTTTTGCCCATCATGACCATGTTTTCACGCTCTCTCCCCGCCATCACCTTGGCGATTTCTTTGTTTGCTCAGAACGCCGGTGCTGCGGTGGACCCGAAGGTAGAGGCCGCCGTGGCTTCCGTTTACCCGGCACTGGTGCGCATCCACGTCGTTTCCGAAGAAGGCGGCAGGGGGCGGATGGAGAAGGGCAGATCGAGTGGATCAGGAGCTATCATTTCAAACGAGGGCCATATCCTTACGAATCACCATGTGGCCGGGCGTGCCACCCGCATCTCGGTGCGTCTAGCAGATCGCCAGGAAGTGCGCGCGACGCTGGTGGGCACTGATCCGCTATCGGATCTTGCGGTTTTGAAAATCGAGAGGAAAGAGCTCCGCAATCCGGAAGCGCCGCTGCCGGTGGCAAAATTCGGCGATAGCGCGGCCCTGAAGGTGGGCGATGTGGTGCTGGCGATGGGCAGCCCGGCCGGGCTTTCGCAATCGGTGACGCAGGGGATTGTGGCAAACACGGAAATGATTTCACCCGGTGGCGCGATGCGGCTGGATGGCGAGTCGGTGGGCGAGTTGGTCCGTTGGATCGGCCATGACGCGGTGATTTACCCCGGAAACTCGGGCGGGCCGCTGGTGAATCTGGCGGGCGAAATCGTGGGTGTGAACGAGGTGGGCATCGGCAGTCTTGGCGGGGCGATTCCATCGAATCTCGCGAAGAAGATTTCCGAAGAACTGATCGCCACGGGCAGTGTGCGGCGGAGCTGGACTGGCATGTCGGTGCAGCCCTTGCTGAAAAGCTCGGATGCAAACGCCGGCGTGCTGGTGGGCGGCGTGATCGCTGGCTCGGCTGCTGAAATCGCCGGGTTGAAGGCAGGGGACATCATTACGCGCTGCAACGGTGTGGACATCGCCGCTTCGCGCGCACCTGAGGACATCCCCGTATTCAACCGTCTGTTGTTAGAATCGCCGGTCGGCTCGCAAATCTCCATGGAAGGAACCCGCGATGGCAAGCCGATGACGTGGCAGGTGACGACCACCGAGCGCGAACCTGCGGAGCCGCGTGAGAAGGAACTGCTTTCATGGGGCATCACTGCGCGGGATCTAACGGAAATGGCTGCCAAGGAATTGCTGCGTGCGGACAGCAAGGCGGTGCTGGTGCAGAGCCTGCGCCCAGGTGGTGCGGCCGCCACCTCGAAGCCCGCGATCAATCCGGGCGATCTGATTCTTTCCGTGGATGGAAAAGCCACACCGGATCTCGCGGCGCTCGTTTCAGTAAGCGCGGAGATTACGAAAGGGAAAACTGAGCCGGTGCCCGTTCTCGTTTCCTATGAACATGACGGTCTAAGTTATCTAACCGTCGTGAAGATCGGCCCGGAGCCGGATGCGGACAAGCCGGGCATCGCGAAGAAGGCTTGGGTGGGCGTGGATACCCAGGTGATTTCCGCAGACCTCGCGGAGGCTCTAGGCATTCCGGGTTCCAAAGGCGTGCGGGTGACGCGCGTGCATCCCGGCACCAACGCGGAAAAGGCCGGCCTGCAAGTGGGCGACCTCATCCTTAAGCTCGATGGCACAGTGATCCCCGCCTCGCGTCCTGAGGAGTCGGATGTGTTTTCCACACTGATCCGCCAGTATCGCGTGGGCGGTGAGGTGACGCTTTCCGTGCGCCGCAGCAAGGAAGACGTGCAAGTGAAGGTGACACTCGAAAAAGGTCACGAAGGCACAGCAGATCTCGCTTCCCACGATTGTGAAACGCTGGAGTTCAACTCGCGCGATCTCGGCCAGGAAGACCGCGTGGCGAAAAAGCTGCCAGCGGATTTCAAGGGCGTGCTTGTCACTGCCATCGTGCCTGCCGGCTGGGCCGCGCTCGGCGGTTTGTCCACCGGCGACATCCTCATGACCATGGATGGAAAAACCATCGATTCCATCGAGACGCTGAAATCCGTTCTTGCCGATCTTGAAAAAACCAAGCGCAGTCCGGTGGTCATATTCGTGCGCCGTGGCATCGCCACCCGCTACATCGAACTCGAACCCACTTGGTAATTTCGCCTTTCCCATCATCCCATGAAAACCAAACTGTTAGCCGCCGCCGTTCTGTTAGCCGCTCCGTTCACCCACGCCGCCGAGGGGCCGCTCAAGGAGAAGGCGTTGGCAATTAGCTCCGCCCACAAAGACTCCGTTCTCTACCTCAGTGCGGTGGTGGAGATCGAGCTTACCGCTGGCGAGAACCCTGTGAGAAAGGAAGAGCGCAAGGTGGAAATCTTCGGCACCGTGATCAGCGCGGACGGCCTGATCGTTGCCCCGCTTTCCACACTGGACATCGCCTCCACCATCGACGGTCGCACGGTGAACGGTCCGCAAGGTCCTATGAAACTCTCCGCCAAGGGCACCACCAAGGAGGTGAAAATCCTCATGCCGGATGGCACGGAAGTTCCCGCAAAGGTGGCTTTTAAAGATCCCGATCTGGACCTCGCCTTCATCCGCCCTGAGAAAACTGAGGGTGTGAAACTCACACCGATCAACACTGCGGAAAACGCCCCGATGGCCGTGATGGACGACGTCATCATCCTCAGCCGTCTCGGCAAGGATCTCAACCGCGAGCCCGTCGTCATGACGAGCGAGGTGATCTCACTGGTGAGCAAGCCGCGTGTTTTCGCAAAGCTCGCTGCGCCATCCTTGGGAGCGCCGGTCTTCAACAAGGACGGCAAGTTTGTCGGCCTTGGCATCAACCGTTTCAGTGCGAAGGGCGAAAGCGATAACCAGGGCCCCGCAGCCGCCAACATGGTGCTACCCGCAGCCGATCTGATCGAGGCCGCCGCCCAAGCAAAGTGAGCGGGCGCGTGTTTCAGCTCGAATTCGCAAATTGAACCACAGATTACACAGAGAACACAGATTTTGAAGAGGTTCTGACAAACGTGTCTTGCGTTGAAAAGTGCCGAAAGGGAGAAAAAATCAATCTGTGAAATCTGTGGTCAAAAAACCGGCAAGTTGCGCATCCAACTTCGGAATTCGGGTTCAATCTGAAAACACGCGGGCGCGGACCGAAAAATCCGATCCGCGCCCGAGATTGCACATTTCCCCCCAAAGATCCCGCTTGGCTAGTTGCGGGCGCTGAATCGACTTCCCCCCGGAGATCGATATGGCCTGCTGCAACCCGTTGCGCGGGACTGAGAATATGTCGGAAAGGTTTTCAGTTTGCCGTAGCAGGCTGTTGCCTTTCGTTGGAGGTAAACTGCACTGTAATTTCCGCCTTTGGAAGGTTTTTTGAGTCCCGTTCACGGCCAGTTGGGGTCATTTCCGGCCATGAAACTGCTGATCGGTTCTATTCCGCAGGCCGGGTGGGAGTGAGCAGGTATTCAAACGGGTCCACGCCGCGCAGTAGCTTCACGCGGATCGGCTCGCCGGGGATCAGATAGAAAAAGGCGTTTGCGGCGTCCGCGTAATCGGAGATTGGCCTTGTTCCGACGCTGAGCAGGACGTCGGACGGCATGATCCCGGCGGCGGCGGCAGGGGAGTTCGGCAGGATTCGCACAATCTGAGGCGATTGGTTTTCCGCGCGAAGGGCCAGTCCGAGCCAGCCGCGTGCTAAGCTGCCACCGTTGCCGACATCGCGGCGGACGCGGTGAACGGCTTCCGCCGGGATGGCGTAGCCGGTATTGCCGGTGCCGGATTCCTGAAAAAGGATCGCCGCAACACGGCCAGCCTGATCGAGTAGGGCGGTTCCGGGTGGGGGAACCGCACGGTCGAAATTCACCCGCAGCAGGGCGAGAGGTAGGATTTTTCCACCGACTTGTTTGACCCAGCCGGTGGTGCGGCACTGGATCATGCCGCCACCGGACAAGGCTTGCAGGGTGCTGCCGGTGCTGGCAGCCGCCTCATTGAGCCACTCCACCGGCCGGGGCTGGATGCCGCCGCCCGTCACTTTGAGGAAACACAGCCGCGAAACGGGATCATGGCCGATCATTTGCACGGAAATCACCCGGTTTCCTACGCGGGCGGTGGGACGGCTGGCGTCCGCTCCGGGCATGAACACGCTCACCAGTAGGGAGTCGCCGAGGATTGGCACCAGCGTCGAGCCGGATGCTTTGCCATTTGCAGCCGCAGGGTAGTCCACCTGCCAGCGCGGGCTGATGGCTACCGCCGGTTCCGCCATACAGGAAAACGCGGATGCCAGAAGCATCCATCCCAACATCACTGCCAGCCGCAGCCGGCGCGGGCATTCCAGATCCTCCATGAGGGAAATTCTAGAATTAGAACACCTGTTCGCCCGCGCTGCCTTGAGTCGAAGGACTCAGGTCCAACTGATCGAGTTGCTCGATCGTAGGTGCCGGGGCGGCGGGGATGACTTGGTAGCTGACCGGTTTGGAGGGAGTGTTGTTTTCCACCTCCACGCCCTTGGGCACGAGGATGAAACCCACCCAAACCGTGGCGTATGCCAAACCGGCACCGTAAGCCCATTTCGAGGAGCCAAGGCCGGAGAACCAAGTTGAAATCCGCTCCATGAAACCACTGAAGCCTTTATTCATCACAGCCTGCTCGCGCTGGCGCTGATGAAATTCACAGACAAAACTCTGCCAGTAGTCTTCCTCAGGACGCTCATGGCGCTTGAGGGCAAGCAGGGTTTCAAGTTGTTCTACCGATGGTTTCACTGCGGTTGATATTTAGGATTTACAAAACAATGACCCCGCAGGCAAGAAAAATTTTAAAATCTTTCATTCCAACTGTCCTGCAAAGTGGACTGAAGCTGGAGGTGCGCGTAGTGGAGTCGCGAGCGAACGGTGCCTTCTGAAGCATTCAGCACCTTGGCGATCTCCCCATGAGACATGCCTTGGATGTCGAACATCGTCACCACCATTCTATGGGGTTCAGACAGCTTCTGCATCGCTTCGTTCAATTTTATCTGAAGCTCGTTGAGGTTGGTCCTCTGCTCTGGATTGGACTCGTGGGTGGTATCGATAAGCGCGGGATCGTTCTGCACGGAGGAATCCAGCTCGTTGAGGCTCAATCCCGTGCGGCGCTTGCGTTTCTTGAGGAAATTAAGCGTGAGGTTGACCGCGATCTGATAGATCCAGGTGTAGAAGGTGGAGTTTCCGCGGAAATTCCGCAGCGACTGATAGGCGCGGGCGAAGATCTCCTGCAGCAAGTCGTGGGTGTCCTCTTTGTGGGAGGTCATGTTGTACACGAGGCCGTAGAGCTTGTCGCCATACTTGAGGATCAGGGAATCAAACGCACGCGTGTCTCCCTGTTGGGCGCGTGTGATGAGATCCTGGTCAGGGTCGGGGGGACGGGACTGACGAAACATTCAGATGGGGGTGGGTGGCAGCACGCGAAGCCTACATGGAAGGCGCGGCATGTAAAGACCGCAGGAAAAGCGCGGACGGAAAGACGTTTCAACGAATCGCCCCTGTAACTTCGTGATTTGGGACGAAGAATCCCTGAATAGATCGCACCTGGCCTCAATCCGCCAGATCCTCGTTGAAGAAGATCTTGATGAACTTCATTTGCCTGCCCTCGTCGAAGCCATGCTCGAGCACCGGTTCGGGTTTGGCGGCAAGCTCGGGTTTGAGGCGGATTTCTGCGCCGGTATCGAGTTTCATCACGGATTTGATTTTCTTGCGGGCCTTGGTGACGTCCTTCTTGGAGATCTCGAAATTCTCTTCCAGTCGCTGCCCGGTCTCCTCCTCGATCTTCGCGCGGTGTTCTGCGAATTTCGCCTTGGTTTCCGGCGTTTTGAGAACCTGTTCCTCGAATTCCTGAAGACTGAAATGCTCCTTCTCCTCGAAATAACTGAGCGCCGCACGAACGGGCGCTGCATCTTCCCATGGCGGGCTGTCAGCATCCTTGTGCTCCGTTTTTCCCGCTTTCTTCTCCTTCGCCATAAAGGATACCGCCATGTCTGCGAACTTGTTGGTTAGAAACGGGCTGTCGGTGATGGGAACCACGCCGAGGAAATCCCGCACCCAGAAGCGCGAGTCGGTGCCGGAGCGGTCGAAGGTGAGCACGTAATGGCCCTTCTGCGGTAAGTGGTTGAGGATCAAGCAGCCTTTGTCGATACGCTCGGGATTGATGCCCTGCTCGGTGTGGAGCTGGAGATCACCATCGCGGGTGGAAATGCTGAGAAAGGGGACGACGCACTCGGATTTGAGGATGCAGATGCCTGAGGTCATCTCGCCGTTGATCTCAATGTCCTTGATGAGGGAAATGCAGAGGTCGCCGGACTTGATGTTCGGGTGGTTGGATTTCGCGTAGAGGCGCTGCGCGATCTCGCAGCCTTTTTCTAGCAGCCCGCCTTCCGCAGCGAAGATGGCCGCCGAGCAGGCGTTCATCTCGTGCTGATCGAGCGACGAATGATGGCTGAAACGATGGGCGGTTAGATTCTTGAATGGCTTCAGGAAAATCGCGGTCAGCGCTTCCTGGTCGTTGTCATCGATCTTGAAGACTTCTTTTGAAGTCTGGAGCGGTTCATCCCGCTGGGGATGGCCCACTTTGGCGAGCACGAGACCGGTGATGTGGGCGGAGGTAAAACGAATCCTAGCAGGCATGGAGGCGGGAAACTATCGGCCCGCCCGGATTTGAACATCGCGAAATCGTGAAAAAATCCCTGCCGTCGCATAGAAATTGAAGTTCGCCTGCGGTAGTATCTTCAAGGGCATTGAGAAAATCCAAACGAGCAGGGGGCGCACGAAGGCCTCGATCACTTCCTCAAGCGGCACGGCTCTGCCTGACCATTTTTTCTCCAGCGCATCCAGACGCAAGGTTGGTTCTTCGTTCAACTCAAATGCTGAGTGTGACCACCAGTGCGATCAGTCCATCCCGGCTGTCGGAGTGGTGGTTGATGGCGGCGACGTTGGCCTTCGCCATTTGGGTAACTTCACGAATCGAGACGGATTCGAAACCTCGCTTTGTAAACTTGGGGGCAGAGCGGCGTGGCGGTTTTCCTAGCGTGGCTGCCCTTGGGAATTTGTCCGGATTTCATCCAGGATCGGCTGGTCCGCAGCGGCCCAGGTGAGGCTGTTGAAATCCTCAGGTGCGCTCCAGCGCAGCTCATCATGCTCGATGGCGTCCAGTTCACCGGACAGGATCGTGCAGAAAAACGGCAGCAGCCGGATGGACCGGCCTTCATAGTGCCAGACCACCTCGCGAAGCGGCTTGCCCACATGCACGAGCACGCCGAGCTCCTCCATCAACTCGCGGGCTAGCGCGGCTTCGGGCGTTTCTCCGGCATCCACCTTGCCGCCGGGAAACTCCCACAACCCGCCGAGGTGTTTGCCCTGCGGCCTGAGGCAGGCGAGAAAACGCCCATCTGCTCCTTCGATCACGCCGCACACCACATCAATCATCGCCGGGGAAGCTGCGGTTCCGTTTTCATGCGGTCAATCTCCGTCTCGCCACAAAAAAAAGCCGCCGGAGTGCATCCGACGGCTTCTTGAAATGATTTTTTTTGAGGGCTGATCTGGTAATCAGGCGAGGACAACTTCCTTCTTCTCTTCTTCCTTCTTGTCCTTGTCTTTGTCTTTTCCGCACTTGCCGCAGTGGGCGAGAGTGCCTTCGTCTTCCTTCTTATCCTTGTCGCACTCGCCGTCTTTCTTGCACTTGCCGGCGAGGGTGCCTTCGTCTTCCTTCTTGTCCTTATCGCAGTCGCCGTCCTTCTTGCACTTGCCGGCGAGGGTGCCTTCGCCTTCCTTCTTGTCCTTATCGCAGTCGCCGTCCTTCTTGCACTTGTCACCGGCGAGGGTGCCTTCGCCTTCCTTCTTGTCCTTATCGCACTCGCCGTCCTTCTTGCACTTGGCGATAGTGTCTTCTTTCTTCTCTTCTTCCTTACCGCCATCCTTCTTCTTGCACTTGCCGCAATCAGCTAGGAGTTCGGCCTTCTTGCACTTATCGCAGTCGGAGCACTTGCCGTTTTTGCACTTGTCGCAGTCGCACTTTGCGCAGGCGGCGGTGATGATTTCCTTCTTCAATTCCGTGGCGGAAGCGCCGAACGAAAGAGGAGCGATGATGAACGAGGCGCACAGGGCGCTGAGGAACAGTTTCATAGTGTAGTTTGTTTTGTTGTTGGTTTGGTCTGAGGCATGCCAATCTTGACGCGAATCAGAGTGATGCCAGAGGAATTTATTCGGAAAAATTTCCGTTGGCGTCAATCCCCGATCCGGCACCCTGCGAAAACCCCGCCGGAAAGCCGATTTTTCGCAGTAAAACGGGCGTTTTTTCAGATCCACGAGCGCTCGCGTTTGGGCTTGGCCGTCAGGGGCATCTCGCTTATGGCAGGGCGCTCCGCCTGTGTCCTTTTCTCTTCTTGCTACTGATGCCACGACTTCCGCCCGCCTCGGTCGTCTCGTTTTGCCCCATGGCACGGTGGAAACGCCGATCTTCATGCCGGTGGGCACGCAGGCTTCGGTGAAGACCCTGCACCCTGCGGAACTCGACCAGCTAGGCGCACAGATCATCCTCGGCAATACCTACCACCTCTGGCTGCGGCCTGGCCACGAGCTGATCCGCGACATGGGCGGCCTCCACGGTTTCACCACCTGGCGGAAACCCTTCCTCACCGATTCCGGCGGCTTCCAAGTCTGGTCGCTCGCCAAGCTCCGCAAGATCACCGAAGAGGGTGTGCGTTTCCAAAACCACCTCGACGGCTCGAAAATGCTGCTCACCCCGGAACTCAGCATGGAAATCCAAGCCGCGCTCGGCTCGGACATCGCCATGCTCTTCGACGAGTGCCCGCCCTATCCTTGCGATGAAAAATACGCCGCCACATCCCTCGCGCTGACCACTCGCTGGGCGCGGCGTTGCAAGGACTGGGTTACGAAAAACGAGCCGCGCTCAGGGGAGGGGAGGCAGCTTCATTTCGGCATCGTCCAGGGCTCGATCTACGCCGATCTGCGCGAGCAATCCGCCCGCGAGCTGGTGCAGCTTGGTTTCGACGGATATGCCATCGGCGGCGTCTCGGTGGGCGAGCCTGAGCATGAAATGTTCCGCGCCATCGAGAACGCGGTGCCGTTTCTCCCGGAAAATAAGCCGCGCTACGCCATGGGCCTCGGCACCCCGCCGCAGATTCTCGAAATGATCGCCCGCGGCGTGGACATGTTCGACTGCGTAATGCCCACCCGCGTCGCCCGTCATGGCGTGGCCTTCACGCTCGATGGTCCGCTGCATATTAAAAACCTCATCCACGCCAGCGACCCGCGGCCGATCTGTGAGACCGCCCACCCGCATGTCGCCGGATTCTCACGCGCTTATTTGCGTCATTTGTTCCGGGCCGGGGAAATCCTAGCTTTGCGGTTGCTTTCCTTCCACAATTTGCATTTCTACCTGCGCCTCGTCGCCGGGGCACGGGAGGCCATCGCCGCCGGGAACTTCCCGGAATACAAAGCCTCCTTCATCCGCCGCTACACCCGATCCGAAATTCAATGACTCAGATTCCCGCTTTTTTCCACACCGCTTTGCTCGCAGAAACCACGCCGCCACCACCGGGCGGCATTTTGAGCAGCCCGTTCGTCATGATGGGCCTGATGGTGGTGATGTTCTACTTCCTGCTGATCCGCCCCCAGCAGCGCCAGCGCAAGGAACAGGCAGCCCGCATCGCCGCGCTCCAATCCGGAGATAAAGTCGTCACCAGCGCAGGCATCCACGGCATCGTCCACAACGTCAAGGAACACACCGTCGTCGTCAAAGTCGCCGAAGCCACCATGATCGAGTTCGACAAAATGGCCGTCACCGCAGTCCACAAGAAGGACAGCTCCTCGAAATAACCCCTTAATAACCGATTTCCGCACTTTTTCAGGAATCTGCCATCCACGATCCCGCCATGTTTCTCTCCACCGCATTCTTCAACGATCCACTCATTGTCTTCGGAATCGGCCTTGCTCTGCTGATCCTGTTTTTCTGGTACTTCGCCACTGACATCGAGAGAAAGAAGCGCAACATCGGCACGATAATGACTATTGGCGTTTGCGCCATGTGCGTTCTCGCCGCCACGCCTCCCAATGAGCGCCTCAAGGGCGGCATCGACATCATTGGCGGCTCATCGTTCACACTCAAAATCCAAGAGCGCGAGATGGATGACGGCACCAAGATGCCGATCACCGACGAGCAGGTGGAACAGGCGATCCTCGTCATCGAGAAGCGCCTCAACGCCATGGGCACCAAGGAGCCGCTCATCGCCCGCCAAGGTAAGGACGGCATCCTCGTCCAG
>JANMLQ010000247.1:0-2052 GCA_031372635.1 Akkermansiaceae bacterium
CTCAGCACCAACGGTGACACCTACTCCAGTGCCATCAAAGCACTCGCGCTGATGGCGGGTGTGGTGCCTGGGGATGCGAATTATACCACCGTGCAGACGCGCTTGCAGTCGTTTGCTCAAGCTCTAACTCCCGCGAATCTAGCCCTCAACGGCTGTAACACTTGGAACTGGGCCTACGTGAATATCTTTCTCAGCGAGTATTATCTGCGCAGCGTCGAAGCCGGGTCACCCGATGCCGGCGTGTTGGCTGGTATCAATAAATACACCGTCGCGATGGCCAAGGGCCAGAGCCGCTACGGCACCTTCGGCCACGGTGGCTCGGGATTGAAAGCGGATGGCAGTCTGCACGGGACCATCCCGCCTTATGGCCCGGTGAACTGTGCGGGCTTGGCGGCAAACCTCTCCATCGTCTTCGGTAAAAAAGCCTTATTGGCAGGTTCTCAAGCACTCGACCCAGAAATCGACCCGGCGATTGAGCGTGGGTCTAACTTTTTCAAATATTATGTGAACAAGGGCACGATTCCCTATGGTGAGCACGAACCCGCCGTTGATGGTCATTCGTTCAACGGCAAAGAGGGGATAGCCACCATGTTTTTCGCCTTGCAAGGCAATCGCCCGGTGGAAACTGAGTATTTCTCGCGGATGAGCGTAGCGGGCTTCATCGGTCGCCAAGAAGGACATGGCGGCACCGGTTTCAACTATCTGTGGGAAGGCATGGGGGCCAACGTCGGCGGCCCTGCGGCGGCTGCGAAATACCTGGAAAAAACCCGCTGGCATTACGATCTGGAGCGCCGCACCGATGGTTCATTCGTCTATGACGGGGCACAGCGCACTGTTGGCGGAGGCTCCACTGGAGACGGCACTTATCTCGGCTATAGCGAGTGGCAGGGCATGAATCCGACGGCCAATTACGTGCTCACCTATTCCATGCCGCTGCAGCGGCTCTATATCACGGGCAAAAATCCCAATCCAGCCAACACCCTTGATGCAAGCAAGGTGGACAATGCCATTGCTGCCGGCACTTATATCTTGGACTGCCCCGCTTACAGCATCACCCAGTTGATCGCGGACTTGAGTCAATTCGATCCGGTGGTGCGTGAAGCCGCAGCCATCGAACTGGGCAAGCGCACCTTGAGCACTGGAGAGGTGAACACCTTGATTGCGATGGTGGACAGCACCAATGCCAACGAGCGCATGGGCGCCTGCCAAGCAGTGGGACTTCTTCAAATTCCCGCCGCGTTGCCGTTGTTGAGCCAACGGCTTTCCGACCCGGATCTTTGGGTCCGTGCCAAAGCCGCCAAAGGACTGCGTAGTTTCAGTCCGGAAGCCAGCAGTGCGCAACTCACTCCGATGCTCAATGCGTTCATCGCCAACGCCACCGATCCCGAAGTGATCGTGTGGGACGATCCAATTCAAATCGCCAATAACTTTCTCTCATTCGCGCTCTTCGGTGATTCGGTTTACAACGGAAACAATGTCGCATCCTACACCCTCAACGCACCCAAGAACCTGCTTTATCCTGCGGTTAGGGCTGGTTTGAGGCAGCCGGATTCAAATCCGCGGCTCGGGGTTTCCAATTTCACCTACAATCTCACATTGGCGGATGCACAGGCATTGACCCCGGAGCTTTTCGCGGCCGCCACCACCACTGCGCTGGCAGACACGATGTGGCACGGTGAGGCCCGCGCTGCGGGGATCAATGTGCTCGCGAAGTTCAAGGCGGCTGAGGCCATCCCGCTGGCAGTGGCGATGCAACAGATCGTGCCTGGCTTCGGCTGGGGGTCACACCATTTCCAGATTTCCGCTCTGAATGCCCTCAGCTCCTTCGGCGATTCGTCTAGGTGGACGCTGCCCGGATTGCGCGCGCAGGCACTCGATTTGGATACAGGCTCCTCCGTATTCGCAACGCTTACCAATGCGGTGGCGAGCATCGACTCTGCCATCACCTCGCCTGCTGGCATCAATAATTTGATGGCCGTGGCCAACCCACAAATGGTCGTCACCAGCGGTGCCAAGGCGATCACTCTCACCGGTAGTTCCTGCCGCGATACG